>CAYTNQ010000120.1:0-13522 GCA_964439175.1 uncultured Anaerolineales bacterium
GCGCCGCCGATTCGCCGCGCCGGGCAGCATCGTCCATAAACAATGCAGTCGTGCTCGCGCCCCCGCTGGGCGTTACTATGTTGATAAACACCGAACTGAGCGTGATCGGCAGCAGATCGCCTATGCGGCTTTTAACTTCTACGGTGTAAAAGGCGGCCTGATACAACGCTGTATACGCAACGTAGTAACCAAACTGTAGCGAAGCTGCCACCAGCACCCATTGCCATTGGCCATGGGCCAGCGTCTGGGCCAGTTGCTCGATCTCACTAAAACGGCTGATTACAACCCACACAAAGGCGATGATCAACAGGTAGAATAGCCAGCGACGCTTCATACTACGTAATCCTTCAAGCTGGCGGTGGGTAAGGAGGGGATGAACAGCGCGACCGGGTTGACTACCCCGATGGCGTCCAGCGTCGCATGGTTGGGGGGCAGGGGAGTGTGCAGGCAGCATACCCGTGCTGCCCAAATTCTCGGCGGAACCCATTGGCTCCAGCATTGGCCCGGTCGGGGGATATTGACAATCATTACCCCTTCATGATAGCCGGATGCTGAATCTTGTCAATTACGGTCGTTTGAGGGGCGTATTTCACTTCGGGGGCAGACCTAACCCCTGGCCCCTTCCCTACTATGGAAGGGGGAAGATTGCTCCCCTCCCCGCGTCGGGGAGGGGCTGGGGGAGGGGTCTGCCCCAAAACTGAATTACGCCCCTCGCTTCAATCAAGATTCCCTGATACTCAGACCCGCCGCAAAGCCCGGACAACGGCGACCAGCACCACACCGCCGAGGAAGGCGATAATAACCTGGCCGACTAAACTTGTGGCGACTATCCCCAGGAGGCCAAACAGCCAACCGCCCAGGAGACCGCCCAATAGTCCTATGATCAGGTCTCCCAGGAGGCCGAAGCCACGCCCTCTCATCACCACGCCGGTGAGCCAGCCCGCCACGATTCCACTGATAATCCAAATTACGATGTTCATCATGATTTATTTCCTTATTGGAGTCTGGCGAATTTCTTTAGGACGCGGATTTTTAAATTTTTATCCGCATTTGTGTGATTTTTGAGTTCAGTGCGACCTACTGGATGGCATAGATAACCTGAATCTGGGTATGAACTTCGGTTTGTCCCGGCTGGATCGGCGCGGCGCTGCTGAGGGCATTCGCAACCGGAACTGGTCCGCCACCCGTGCTCTCGCTGATTGACAGGATTTCGCCCAGTTGAATGCCACCCAGCTTGGCCAGGTCTTCGGCGCGAGCCTGGGCGTCGGCGAAGGCCTTGGCCCGCGCCTCGGCCTGCAATGTGGCCGGGTTTTCTACGCCGAAAGAGATGCCAAAGATGTTGTTGGCACCAACCTGAGTCGCCTGATCGAGCACTGTGCCGACATTGTCCAGGTTGCGGACGGTCACCTGAACTGTGTCAGACACGCGATAGCCAGTGATTTGGTTCGTCTCGCCCTTCTGGGAGTTATACTCCGGGCTGATACTGTAGTTGGTGGTCTGGATGTCCTTGTCGGCGGTGCCGAGATCCTTGAGCGTGTTGATGACCGCTGTCATCTTATCGTTGTTCTCTTTTGTCGCCTCAGTCGCTGTCGGGGCGGATGTCTCAACACCGATATTGATCTGAGCCATATCTGGCTTGGCCGCGATTGTGCCCTCGCCAACTACACTGATGGTCCGACTCGGTCCTCCAGCGGCGTTGGCGGTCGCCAGCCATTGTGTTCCCTGCCCCGTTACGACGCCGGTAAGCTGCACTGCTGTGACCAGTAGCAGAGCAGCGACGATTCCCACGACGAAGTTCCATTTATTATTAGTCATCTCAAAATGTCCCCTGTGATCAAGGTATAAGTTTATTCCGAGGTGAGATTTTTGAGTGGGTGATTTCTTAGTAAGCAGGCCCAGGTATCCCGGGAGAAGGGCCTGCTTGTCACGGCGTCCCGGTCGCCGGTTAACTGGGGGGGACGCATGTGTAGACCTGGTCTATTTACGGTGTCGGAGTGGGAGTGGGACGCCCCCCAGGGTGACCGCTACCTCAACCTGCTTGCCATCGCGCAGGAGGGTGAGGGTCACGCCCTGACCGGGTTGCGCCTGCTGCACCAGGGTTTGCAGGTTCCCTACCCCGTCCTACCCCGTTCACTGCCCGGCCGTCCATAGCTGTAATCACGTCACCTCCCACCAGCAGATTTCCACTAATTTATTCGGGCGCGTTCAAAATGGGTTGTAGGGGCGGGCCTGGCGTCCGCCCTGGGCACCCGCGAGGAGTGCCCCTACAACCGAAATTGAATGCACCCAATTTATTCTCGTTCCAGGGATTCGTCCCGCCGGATAGGTGTAGTCTGCTCAGGATGATCAGGAGATTGGGGTGAGACGCGGCCCTGGGGTTGATGTTGGGCTTCCTCTGCTTCAGCTTCGAAAACACGCAGTTCGGAAGGTACCGGGTCGCCAAACTCCGGCGGCAATTCCTGGAAAGGCGCACCGAACAGCCACCGTATAAAGCGCCGGACCGGATTCAGCTTCTTACGTGTCATTGGGATACCTCTGTTTCAGCGCGAGGTAATTTGAATTGGGCGCGTTCAAAATGGGTGGGTAGGGGCAGGTCTTGCACCTGCCCTGGACACCCGCAAGGGGTGTCCCTACAACCCATTTTGAATGCACCCATTTGAATTCCCAAACATGATGAAATCTGCGAGAAATTGTCAACCAAATCACCTGTAGCATACCATGCCAATGGGCTGATTGTCCTTAAGGGAATCTGTAGTAGACCTTAAGTCTACCTTAAGCCTGGTGGGTCATTTGGCATGCTTATTGGCTGCACCCGCTCCTTTATGAATTGCTCCAGGTCTTTGGGGGGGACTCGCTATCTAACAGCTCTGATCGGCATACTTCCACCATAGATAGGTTCCCGCTATCCCTGCCAGGCCGGTCAGGATCACGACCCCATAGCTGACCGGTTCGAGACTGGCACCCTTTCCGGCAGACCCGGCATATAACCCCGGCACGGACCAGGGAAAATAGCTTCCCCAACCAAGTAAAGCAATCACGTTGGCCAGTGCAAGAATCAGCAGCATAATCCCCATCGGCAGCAAGTAACCCCGCCCTATGCTGGCGAAGAAGGCAACCGGAATTACGTCTATAATAACCAGGCCGGCTGTGATGGCCAGGGTAGTGCTGCCCTGTAACAGGATCCCTACCGTCCCCTGGGACAGCCCGATCACTGCGCCCAGGACAAGGCCCGCGATGTAGATGGCTGCTGTCAATACCATCGACCAGAGCGTAATCACAATGAATTTCGCCAGGACGATGGTCGAGCGCGAGACCGGAACGGCAAGCAGGTCTTTCAGGGTGCCATCGGCGAATTCACGGCCAAACACCCAGCTTCCAACCAGACTGAACAACAGAAGGCCGCCAATCGCGATCCCCTGGGCAAGCATGCTCAGATAGAACGGCCAATCGGCGGAGCCTCCCACCAGGTTTGCCTTGGCGCTGATTAGGCCGATATTGCGGGCGAATTCGGGGTCCTTATAGATGAACACGAAGACAGCGCTGGCCAGCGGAAGCATCAGGAATCCCAGGAAAGTGGCCAGGGGCATCCGGGAGCGGGTTGCTTTTCGCAGCTCAATCCAAAGTGTATCGGCCAGGTTATTCATCTTGTTGATGCTCTCCATCCATGCCTACCAATCGCAGAAAATATCGCTCCAACTCCTCTTCTTCTACCACCAGGTGAGTGGGGGGCACCCCCGCCTGAACCAGCAGCCTGGCAATATCATCCGGGTGGTCGATAGATGCCGCATCCTTGAGCTGGATGACACCCTCGCGGACGATTTTGGCCGGGTAACCGGCGCTGGTCAACGCCAGGCGCGCCGCCCCGATGTCCCGCGCCCGTAACAATAGCCGCCGTCGCCGTTTCTGCTCCAGCTCGTCGACCTCCAATTCCTGGAGCAGGTGGCCTTGGTGGATGATCCCGATGCGTTGGGCCAGGCGCGTCACTTCAGCCAGGATGTGGCTCGACATAAAGACAGTTATGCCCTGCTCGCGGGTCAGTTCGAGCAGGAGTTCGCGGATTTCGACGATCCCCGCCGGATCCAGGCCATTGGCTGGTTCGTCCAGAATAAGCAACTCGGGACCGTGCAGCAGGGCTTTGGCCAATCCCAGCCGCTGCGCATTACCCTGGGAAAGGGTATCCGCCCGCCGATTGGCGTAAGCGGCTAACCCCAGGCGCTCGATCACCTGGTCGATCGCCTGGGGTGCTGTGCCTGGGTGCAGGCGGCGCGCAACTTCCAGGTTCTCGTAGACGGTCAATTCAGGGTAGGCGTGGGGCGTTTCTACCAGGTGACCGACGTGGGCCCAGGGTTTCCGGCTGCCTAACCGGACCCTCGTTTGCAGCACGCAGGCGGTTCCTGAAGTAGGTTTGATCATGCCTAACAGCATCCGGATGGTGGTCGTTTTCCCCGCACCGTTCAGGCCAAGAAAAGCATAGATTTCACCCTGGGCGACTCGCAAAGAGAGATGCTCGACAGCAGTTACGTCACCGTAGCGTTTCCCGAGGTCCTCTGTTTCAATCGTCAGGTTCATTCTCGTTGTCCTTTTTCGGACTCGGATGTAGACCGGGTTGGTTTTTGAATCTGGATCTCGACCTCTCCCAGGCAGAAGGCAGCCGCCAACTCCAGGAGGATATCGACCGTACCAACAAGGTTGTTCGGACCAAAATCCTCCTCGTGCAAGATGGTCAAAACGAGCGCATACAATAAGCCGCTGATCTCCTCAGCCTGAACCTGAATGGGTATGCCCGCCTGGCGGCAGTGGGTGATCAACTCTTCGATAAACACTCGATCGTTGGCCAGGTGCTCCTGGAATTTTTCTGCGGGAACCCTACGATGAAGCAGATCATAATCACTGCCCGTGAGAAACTGCAAAAGGGGCATCGTTTTCAAAAGGTTAAACGCCTTCTTGAAAACAGCGAACAGGCGCGCTCGGGGCGAAGGCCCGGGCAGGTCGATGGCTGCCAATACTTCCTGGCGGAAACGTTCTTCAGCCAGCTCTATGACATCCATGAAGAGCGCTTCTTTGGACTCGTAGAAGATGTAAAACGCCCCTTTGGAGATCCCGGCCGCCTCGGCGAGTTCCTCAATATTGGTTTTCCGCAATCCGTAAGCGGAAAACTGCTTGTACCCTTGTTCCAGTAGCCGCTTGCTGATCAATTCCTTTTCGTGTTCTGTAAACGCTTTTGGCATATCCAATCCTTGTATCTATATGACTATATTTTATATATGGTCATACAGAATTATAGTACAGAAATCAAGTCTGGGCAAAGTTGCCAGGTAAAAGGGGTGTGTTCGGATTTCGGGGCGAATTGTGCTGTAGAGGCCGGAGTCGAGGCTTTAGCCGGTCGTTTGCGGGTCAAACCAGGCTAACCGGCTAAAGCCTCGACTCCGTTGCCCCCAAATCCGAACGCACCCAGGTAAAAGTTGAAGTTTTCGACCTGGCCAGCACCCTGGGTGGCAAGGTTGGAATATATGCTGCTAATTCCAATCCAAATGCCCTCTCCCTTGCGTATATTAGTCTAGACCTTCAAAATTGACCTCCATCCTGCCAATGGTCCCGGCTTTACTGGCTTTAATCGCATCTGTACGTCGAGCCGTTGTTCTGACGATTGATAATACCGATTGTGTAACGCTTAAGGACCAGCGCGCTTGGAACATCTGTCAATATCGCAACCCGAAAATGGATCACCTTCCTCCCCCGGCATCCTCGCCAACGCCAACGACTTATCTGGGCTGGCTCAACCTGAGCAAAGAAGCATACAAGCGCTGCGCTATGGTCTGCCCGCCCTCGAGTCTGCCATCCTGCACGCGGTAGCCTATGCGGATGTATTCGATTATCCCCTCACTGTTGCCGAGGTGCATCGTTACCTGGTTGGCATGTCAGCCAGCTCAGCCGCAGTCGGCTCGTTGCTGGGCAACGGCCGGTTAGTGCCTCAGCGCTTGACCCGGTGTTGTGGGTACTTCACCTTGCCGGGACGTGAGGGCATTGTTGAAACTCGCCGCTGCCGGGAACAAGTCGCCGCTCGAATCTGGCCCCGGGCGTTACAGTATGCCCGGATCATAGCCGGGTTGCCTTTCGTGCGAATGGTGGCCGTGACCGGGGCGCTGGCCATGGACAACGTCGACCCAGGCACCGACATCGATTACTTCATCGTGACCGAGCCGGGCCGTCTCTGGTTGTGCCGGGCACTGGTAATTTTGCTGGTGCGGCTGGCTGCCCGGCGCGGGGATGTCGTCTGTCCCAATTACTTCCTGTCCGAAGACGCATTGATCTTGTACGAGCGCAATCTGTACAGCGCCCACGAATTGACCCAGATGGTACCCGTCGCTGGCATAGCCACCTATTGGCGTATGCGCCAACTTAATGCCTGGACTCTCCGCTTTCTGCCTAATGCGCACGGGCTGCCCCGAAGGGTGGGTGCTACTGCGCTGCCAGGCGACGCAGCGAAACTTCCTCCCGCTCAAGACGACGCGGCGGCTTCTGGACATGCGGGTTGGCCCTGGCGGTCCGCCCGTGCGCTGGCCGAAGCTGCTCTGAGAACACCGCCCGGCGGCTGGCTGGAGCGCTGGGAGATGATGCGCAAGGTGCGCAAATTCAGTCCATACAGCCCGGCGCTTAATAGCGACGGGCCCGGCTCCGAAGCTGCCTTTTGCGCCGATTGGTGCAAGGGCCACTTCGACAACCACGGTCAGCACACCTTGCATGCCTACGCCAACCGCCTGCACGTTCTGGAGGAAATAGACTGATGAGCGAAATTCTCTTCGGCCAGTCGTACTACCTTTATTTCGACCCCAAGTTGTGGGCGGCCATGCAGCCCTACCCGCCGCTGGGAACTCTATATGCGGCCAGCTATCTGCGCCAGCGGGGCTACGACGTGGCCCTGTTTGATGCGATGCTGGCCGAGTCCGAGGCCGAGTGGGGTCAGGCGCTTGACTGCGAACAACCTCGTTTCGCCATTCTTTACGAAGACAATTTCAACTATCTTTCCAAGATGTGTCTGCTGCGCATGCGCCAGGCGGCTTTGACCATGATCGAGATGGCTCGTGCGCGCGGCTGCATAGTCGTTGTCAGCGGCCCAGACGCCACCGATCACGCCGACGAGTATCTGCGCCACGGCGCCGATTTCGTCGTGATGGGAGAGGGTGAGCGCACCCTGGGCGAGCTGATGGATCGTCTGACCGGGCGCATAGATGTTCCCTTTCAGGCTATCTGCGGGCTGGCGTGGCAAGACCAGGCGCGGCCGGCAATGGATGAAAAAAGCGCTGTCCGCATGATTTCTTCTCCTTTGTCCTCTGTGATTACGACGCCGCGCCGGTCCGACATGAAAGATCTGGATGCCCTGCCCTTCCCGGCCTGGGATCTGGTAGACGTCCCGCGCTACCGCGAACTCTGGTACCGACGCCACGGCTACTACTCGATGAACATGGTGACCACGCGCGGCTGCCCCTATCACTGCAATTGGTGCGCCAAGCCCATCTGGGGCCAGCGCTACAATGCGCGGGCCCCGGAGAACGTCGTGGCTGAATTGAAATGGCTCGAGGAGACGTACCAGCCCGACCATATCTGGTTCGTCGACGACATCATGGGGTTGAAGCCTGGCTGGCTGAACCGGTTCGCCGAGTTGGTTGAGGCCCAGGATGTGCACGTGCCTTTCAAGTGCTTGAGCCGGGCCGATTTGCTGCTGCGTGAGGGCGAGATTGATTCTCTCAAGCGGGCTGGCTGCCAGATCGTCTGGATTGGAGCTGAGTCGGGTTCGCAGAAGATTCTGGATGCCATGGAAAAAGGCATTCGCGTCGAGCAGATTTACGAAGTGACGTGTCGTCTGCACGCGGCGGGGCTGCAGGTCGGCTTCTTCCTGCAGTTTGGCTATCCCGGCGAGACTCGAGCCGACATCGAAAAGACTCTGCAAATGGTGCGCGACTGCCGGCCCGACGACATCGGCATGTCCGTGTCGTATCCTTTACCCGGCACCAAATTCTACGAGCGAGTCAAAGACCAGTTGCAGGGCAGGCAGAACTGGCACGACTCGGATGATCTGGCCATGCTTTACCAGGGTCCGTACGCCACTGCTTTCTACCGCCAGTTGCATACCGTTCTGCACAAGGGGTTTCGGGCGCGCAAGGCATGGGACGGCCTGCGGCATGTGATACGACGTCCGATCTCCTGGCGCGGACGGCACGTGCGCCAGGCGGCCAGTCTGGTCTATCATTTGGCCACGTTGGCGTTGGAGCGGGCGCGACTGGAACGGCTGGCCCGGACGCCTCAGCAGGGCCTGGGACCACTGCCTCAAGAGTTGACGCCGCAAGAGGCTGCCCAGCCCAGTTCCCAGATTGAGTGAAGACAGACGATGGATATACTGCTGACCCACGGATATTATCTATATGAGGACCCCCACGAGCGAGAGGTGATGAAGCCCTATCCTCCGCTGGGACTTCTGTACATCTCGTCGCACCTCAAGGCGCGCGGGTGCGACGTGGGGATATTCGATAGCACGTTCAGTAGTCACGCCTCCTTCCGCCAGTTTATCACCCGCGAAAAACCGCCAGTGGTCGGCATCTACGCCAACCTGATGACCCGGCCGACCGTGCTGGAAATGCTTGAATTTTGCCGGGACCAGGGCTGTCTGACCATCCTGGGTGGGCCGGATCCGGCCAACTACGCTGAGGAGTACCTGCTGCGCGGCGCCGACGTGGTGGTCATCGGTGAAGGAGAGCTGACCTTGGAGGAGTTGCTGCCCCATCTGGCGCGTCACGGAGCGGGCGATATGGGGCACATCCCGGGCATTGTCTACCGGGAGAGAGATGGCCAGATGGTGCGCACTTCCCCTCGACCCTACCTGCGCGACTTGGACGCTCAGCCCTTTCCCGACCGGTCTGCCGTTGACATTCACGAATACATCCGCGTGTGGCGTGAGCACCATGGCATGGGCTCGGTCTCGCTGATAACTGCGCGGGGTTGCCCCTACACCTGCGCCTGGTGCAGCCACGCCGTCTTCGGCTACAGCCACCGTCGTCGCTCCCCGCACAAAGTAGCTGATGAAGTGGAATATATTCTGGAGACCTACCGGCCTGATATGCTGTGGTACGCCGACGATGTGTTCACCATCCATCCGCGTTGGTTCTTCGCCTACCGGGACGAACTGCAGCGGCGCGCAATTCGCATTCCATTTGAGACGATCTCTCGCGAGGATCGGCTGGACGAGGAAATCGTCCGCAGCCTGGCCGAGATGGGCTGTTTCCGGCTGTGGATTGGTTCGGAGAGCGGCTCGCAGCAAGTGTTGGATGCTATGCAGCGCCGCACCGACGCCAGCCGCGTGCGCGAGATGGTGCACTTATTGCAAAAGTATGGAATCCAGGCTGGCTTGTTCATCATGCTGGGCTACGAAGGCGAAACTATGGCCGACCTGGAGGCAACGGCAGAGCATCTCAAGGCAGCCAATCCAGACCTGTTTCTGACCACGCTGGCGTATCCCATTAAGGGCACTCCTTACTACGAACAGGTGGCCGGGCGGGTAATCCCGCTTAAGCCGTGGGACCAGGGGTCCGACCGCGACCTGACCGTGGCCGGCCGGCATTCCCGGCGCTTTTACGCCTTTGCCAACCGCTGGCTGGTGGGCCAGCTAGCCTGGCGGCAAAGCCGTAACGGCGGCGTGCCTGGCTACCGCCCCCTGGCCAAGGCTTTCGTCAATGCGCAACTGGGCCGGTTGGGCATGTGCCTCACACAGCATGAGGTCGAAGTTGGGGATTAAAGAGTCGAGAACGAGAGCAGGGTTTGTTCATTCAGTGAGCGAAGAAGGCATGGCTGACTTGACGGCGCTGTCGTTCGCTTTCGCGTGCCCCGTCTGTCGCAAGCCGCTGGAGGGAGTAGCTCCCGGCGAATGGCGCTGCTCCGCGGATGGGACTCATTACCCGTGCGAAGAAGGCATCTGGCGCTTTCTAACATCCGAGCGGGGGGCTTACTTCCAACAATTTATGCAAGAATACGAAACGGTCCGCCGGGGTGAGGGTAGGGGCTCGGATGACTTGGCCTACTATAGGGCCCTCCCTTTTGAGGATTTGACGGGTCGCTATGCGGATCAATGGGCCATTCGCGCCAGGAGCTTTCAAACCCTGGTCGACCGGGTTGTAGTCCCTATGGAAGCAGAACGGTCGCAGCCGTTGAAGATCCTTGATCTGGGCGGCGGCAACGGCTGGTTGTCCTATCGTCTGTCCCAGCGCGGCCACCATGTAGCGGCTGTGGATCTGCTGACCAACCCGATGGATGGCCTGGGCGCCCACATTTACTACGACCAGGCTTTTGTGCCGATTCAGGCGGAGTTCGACCGGCTGCCCCTGGTGGAGGACGAGGTCGACCTGGCCATTTTCAATGCCTCGTTTCACTACTCCACGGACTACGAGACGACGTTGCGCGAGGCGTTGCGCGTGCTGCGAGGGGATGGCCGGCTGGCGATACTCGACACGCCGGTGTATCGCGATCCGTCCAGCGGTCAGCAGATGGTCCGCGAGCGCGAGGCTCGATTTGAAAGGAAATACGGGTTCCCGTCAAATGCCATTCCCAGCCAGAACTATCTGACGTTTGAGCGTTTGGAACATCTGGAGGCAACGCTGCGCCTGCGCTGGCAGCGCATGGTGCCTTTCTACGGCTGGCGCTGGTCGCTCAAACCCTACTGGGCGCGTCTGCGAGGCAGTCGTGAGCCGGCTCAATTTATGTTGATTGTAGGCCGCCTATGATTTCTATGTCGACTCTGCGCACCAACGCGCTCTGCCGCCTCAACGAAATGACCAACCGCACCTTCATGCTGCCGTTGGTGGTTTTCTATCCCACCAGCCGCTGCAACAGCCGCTGTATCTCGTGCGATTGGTGGCGGAGCAGTGGGCAAGACGATCTGACGTTAGCGGAGATTGAGGGTCTGGCTGGTGCTTTGCCGGCGCTTGGCACACGTTGGGTGTTGCTATCCGGCGGCGAACCCCTGCTGCGCCAGGAGATCTTCGACATTGCCAGTCTGTTTCAGGCTCAGGGAGCCAAGCTGTGGCTTTTGACCAGCGGGCTGTACCTCCACAAATATGCGCCCCAGGTGGCGCGCTATTTCAGCCGGGTGACTGTCTCGCTGGATGCCAGTCGCGCCCCTCTGTATCGCGCCATCCGGGGCGTTGACGCGCTGGCCACAATCGAGGCGGGCGTACAGCGATTGAAGCAATTGGCACCCGACCTACCCATTACCGCCCGCGCCACGCTGCATCGAGCCAACTACCGGGAATTGCCCCACATCGCCGACAAGGCTCGGGCGATGCAACTGGATGGTGTCTCTTTCCTGGCGGCCGACGTTTCGTCGACGGCCTTTGGACGCCAGTCGCCGCCAGGGCAGCCTGACCACCTGCTGTTGAGTTTGGAGCAGGTGTCCGACTTCAGGTCGGTTGTCGAGGAGACGGTGGCAACTCATCAGGGGGACTTTGCCTCGGGGTTTATCGCCGAGCAACCCGCCAAGCTGCGGCGGTTACCCCAATATTACGCTGCCATGCAGGGAGAGCAGATGTTTCCCCCGGTGGCGTGCAATGCACCTTGGGTTTCGGTTGTGATCGAGGCGAACGGTACGGTACGGCCCTGTTTCTTCCATCTAGCGTTGGGCAATGTCCGACACAAGCCGCTGGTCGAGATCATCCGGGAGGACTTACCCGCTTTCCGGAAACAATTAGCCGTTGCCGCCAACCCGGTGTGTCAGCGCTGCGTGTGCTCACTCAAAGTCAGCCTGAGGAGTAATGTCTGGTAGTTACCATGTCCTCTGGGAGGCACCATGAAGCATGAAAATCGTGGGGCAGGCTTTTCCCCACCCACGGTCCCCTGCACAGGGGAGAGGGGATCTATAGGCCAGCCTGCCAGCAGACTAGAAAGTCTGCTCCACACTGTCTATTTTCAGAAAGGGGCGTCCATGAGCCTCCAACGTAACCTGGTAGTTTTATATCATCCAGAAGTCTTCGACGGTTTTTACCGGCTTCCCATCTCGCTGCTGGCCCTGGCGGCTGTCTTGGAGGAGAGCCCCTATCGGGTCGTCATCCTTGACGCCAACCTCGAGCCGGAGCCCCTCAGGCAACTGGAGGCGTTGGCGCCGGACGCGCTGTGCGTCGGCATGACGACCATGCCGGGTCGCCAGACCATGAATGCCTATCGGGACAGCCTGCGTCTCAAGGTCCAATTCCCTGAGTTACCCATCGTCTGGGGCGGGTACTTCGCCTCTATGTACCCGGGTGTCTGTCTGGAGAGCCATGCCGTAGATATTTTAGTGAGGGGCCAGGGGGAAATCACCTTCACCAGGTTGCTGGCGCGCCTGGCCGGGGATTGGCCCCAGCCTGACCTGAGCGACCTGGCCGGAATCTCTTATCGTACCGCTGATCATATCCGGCATAATCCGGATCGGCCTATGTCTAAGGCGGATGACTTTCCGCCTTTTCCTTTCTGGAAGCTGCCATTGAAACGCTACGTCAATCGCATGTGGATCGGAGAGCGTACCACGTTTTACGTCTCCAGTCTAGGTTGCACCTACCAGTGCGGTTTCTGTGCCATCCCCTCGGTTCTGGGCCAGCGGCGCTGGACTGGCTTTCCTGCCCGGCGCGTGCTGCACGACCTGGATTATTTAGTAGAGACGTGTGCTATTGATGGGCTGTATTTTGGCGATACCAACTTCTTCGTCGACGAGGGACGGGCGCGGGCTATCGCCCAGGGACTCATCCAACGCGGCAAGCCCATTCACTGGTGGGCTCAGGGAGTCATCGGGCAACTCTTGCGCTATGACGACAGTACCTGGGATATCCTTCGAGAAAGCCAATGCGTCGGCCTCTTCGTCGGTGTAGAATCAGGCTCACAGGAGGTGCTGGCTATGACCGCCGATCACAAGACCAGCCGGGAGCAGGCGTTGGCCTTTGCCGAAAAATGCCGGCGGTTCGGCCTCTTTCCTGAATTTTCTTTTGTGCTGGGCTATCCCCCCCATCCCGAAGCGGACATCGCTGCGTCGGTGGATTTCATGTATGAATTGAAAGCTGTCCATCCTTTTAGCCACTTGATCCCCCACATCTTCACCCCGCTGGCCGGGACGAGCGACTACGCATTGGCCCGGCAACATGGCTTTGATCACCCCAAGACCTTGGAGGAATGGATCGACGGCCCCTGGCAGGCTTTCAGCAACATGCACGGCACCCACACGCCCTGGCTCAAGCCATGGACGCGGCGTTATCTGCGACACCTGGACAGGGTGATCTGGTATAAAAACCTGTTGGAGACCCCTAATCGGCCATTGGTGCCGGTGCGCCCGCTGGGGAAGAAGCTCATCCAACTGGCCACGCGGCTGCGCTGGCACTCGCGTTTCTTTTGGTTTCCCTATGAGTTGGCGCTGTTCCGCAGGTTGGCCAAGTTTGTATAGGATCTAATATTATGTGTGACGAAGCCCCGCGCAGGCGGGACGAAGCCCCGCGCAGGCGGGACGAAGCCCCGC
>CAYTNQ010000121.1:0-13480 GCA_964439175.1 uncultured Anaerolineales bacterium
ATCCAGGCGGGCGATGCCACGATTCCACGGATCCGACACGCGATAGAGCCCCATGGTTGCCAGGACATCGGATTGGCGATGAAGCGCAATCATGGGACGCAGGTCAGCCCAGGTGAATACATCGCCGTAATACACCAAAAAGGTTTCATCAAAGAAGGAATGCAATCGTTTTACGCCGCCGGCCGAGCCCAGTAGTCGTTCTTCCACCGAGTAGCGCAGCTTTACCCCCCAGCGACTACCATCGCCAAAATAGTCCATCACCGCCGCCGGCAGATGATGGAGGTTGATCGCCAGATCGGTAATGCCACAGTCGCGCAGGTGAATTATGGTATGTTCCATGAGTGGTCGGCCCGCCACGGGCAGCATAGGCTTGGGCAGGTAATCGGTCAGGGGACGTAAACGTCGTCCTTCACCAGCCGCCAGTATCATTCCCTTCATCAGTACGCTCCATGTCCCTTGAGTACTGCTGGAACAGTCTGCCACAGCAAATGCAGATCAAGCCAGATGGAGTAGTTCCGGATGTAATGCATATCGAGCTTCACTCGCTCTTCGTAGCTCACATCGCTGCGTCCGCTCACCTGCCACAGACCAGTAATGCCCGGTTTCACGGTCGACAGGTTCATGCGCCACTTGCCATAGCGTGCCCGCTCCTCGGATGTAATCATACGTGGCCCAACCAAACTCATCTGTCCCCTTAAGACGTTGAACAGTTGCGGCAATTCGTCCAGGCTGGCCCGGCGCAGCAAGCGACCTACTGGCGTGATGCGTGGGTCATCCTTGAGCTTGTAGTTCTGCTCGAATGCCGTGCGCAGCTCGGCATCTCGCGCCAGCCGTTCATCGGCATCCACATACATCGTACGGAATTTCAACGCGTCAAAGAACTTGCCACTAACACCCACTACACGCCGCCGATAGAAGACAGGTCCCGGCGAACTGAGCTTGATAGCGACAGCAATGGCCAACATGAGAGGCCAGGATACCAGCAACACGGCACTTGAAACCAGAACGTCCAGGATGCGCTTCAAGAACACGTCGGCTCCGGTGAGACGGACCTTGTTGAGGCTTAGCAGCGGGACATTCCCGATCTCCTGAACCTCGACGCCAGTAGTCAACAACTCATACAGCCCGGATGACATGCGGATGGTAATGTCCTCGGTCGCGCCGGAGGATTGAAAGAGTTCAAGAAGCTTTTCGCGTGACAACGCAGTGGAGGCAACAATGATCTCCTGGATGCCATGCTGTCTTACTAAGGTTGCGACCGAGTCGATGGCCCCCAGCACCGGGGCACCAGGCAAGATTTGGCTGCCCCGCGCCAGTTCGTCGTCAGCAAAGCCAGCGACCCAGATACCCGCCTTATGATTGGCCTGGAGCTGCTCGGCGATAGCTTGTCCCTCTTCATTGGCGCCGACAATTAGGACCGTCGTCAGAAAACGTCCTTTAACCCGCAGCCATTGAATCACCCGCCGTAGTAAAAAGCGTCCCAATATTACGGTGAATGTCACCAAGAGCCACGACAAAACCACCCAACCACGAGCAATGACGAAGCTAAGATCGAAGAAGGTTAGAAGGATAATGAGCATCATCCCCAAGGTGCAAGCATTGAACACCCGTGCATATTCACGCATCCCACTGAAAAGATATCTGAAATCATACAGGCCAAACAGCCGAAAGAGGATTAACCAACATGGTGCAAGAAGAAACACCAAACGCGAATAGAAATCCAATTGGGATTGCATATGTTGATAGAACCAGGAGATGCCCACTTCAAAGCGAAAGGTATAGGCCAGCCAGAATGCAATCAATACTGCCACTAAGTCTGAAGCCACGAGCGCAATGGATAACAAAAGCCGTTCTGCCCACCGTGCGTTGATAGCAACTGGTAACGGGCCACTCAATTGGCCAGCCCATTGCCGAGCATTAGCTTGCGTCATTTCAACGTTCCCTCCAGATCATGTCGAGAATATATCAGGTCGCATTAATTATCTGGAATCAAGGACTGGATTGCCAGACCTTGCTTCTACTTCTGCCAGTTTACCAACATTTAATGATAAAGCTGTGTGAATATGCTTAGAAATTGGTTAGAAATGGGCGTGCTCAAAAATTGCGCCGAGTGGGAGAGAAGAGGGATTGTTACCCAAATCCAGAACTCATATCCCAATTCGTTGTAGTGTTTTTGTGCAGAACGCCTGCGCCCGAACTGTAGGTATTTTGGAGCCAAGCCCCCCGTGGGGCAGTGGGTGAATCTATATTGCAGTGGGGTATGGTAGAATCGAGTCGATGAATGAGCGAGTCAGCGGTAGGTGTTTTCCCGGCGGCGTCTGACTTCCAGAACCGTGACCACGCGCTTCTGGTCATTGATGGGGTAAATCACGCGCCAGTTGCCGATGCGGATTCGCCAGCCCTCCAGCCCACGCAGTTTCCGGCACCCTGGCGGACGTGGGTTGTCTTCCAGTTCCAGGATGGCCTCGGCAATGCGAGTGAAGTCTGGCTCTTGGATGCGATCCAGTTGCCGGCGTGTGCGGCGGTCGAGTAGGTCAACCCTGTACTTCGTCATGAGGAGGCTTGCGTTGGTATAGGTATTCGTGAAAGGATTGTCGCTCACCGCCGTTTGGTTGGGTCGCCGCCTGCTCCAGGCGCATAGCCAGCTCATCGTCTTGGCTGTCTGCTTCGTCGTCCAGCAGGTCGAGGTAGTGCTCGTACTCCTCCAGCGTCAAGAGGACAGCAACGGGATGGCCCTGCGTGTCAACAATGTAGTGAGCTCCGCGTTCGCGCAGCGTATGGGAAAGCTCGTCGGGGGAATTCTCGTTCATAATTCCTGGTCTCCGTTCGCCGGTGCCTGGGATAGACAGATGAAGAAAGCGAGGAGAAAATTATCATGCATATTCTAGCCTATAAGCGGGAAAGGGGCAAACGACCTGTACTCCTGCCGTTTACATCCTTCTTGTGGCATGATTAGGAAGTCAGTATAGGGGAGGAAAGATCTTTTTCAAAAGTCGCTAAAGTCGTGTGCGAATTTGGCGCGTTTTGGGGTTTAAATATATAGAAGTAAAATTGCTCTCAGCAGGAGTCTCCCAGAGTAGGTTCTGTGGGCGGCAGAGACGGCAGACTTTAATCAACGATCCGTGAGGATACTGAAAGGCCCCGTGAGCCATTGACCAAAAAGGCGCTCGCCGCTACCGCTGAGAAGGTGGCCCCCCGTCAGAATCGGAAGAGTCATCATCGCCCTGCACAGGGGGGGCGTTCCAAACGAAGAAATACATGTCGCTCTGAGGACTGATGTCTTTCACCCATTTGCCATCTTGAGTGAGAATGACTGCGACTCGCCAACCGTACCTTCCAGGGTTGTAATCCTTTGGCACTTGCCAAGATGTAGAACGCGTCTTGAGTGCGCCGCGCCATTCAGTGCCGTTTTCCCAAAGACGAACTTCGTACCACTGGTCATCCCGAAGTGTACCTACCGGATCCCACTTCAGGACAATGGCATCTTCCGCCTGGAAGACTGTCTCATTGGCAGGCGACAGGTGAGTAGGTTTGGAATAGGAACTTGCACCGCTGGATACCGGAGACGGCGTGGGAACTTGGACCATTTGAGGTCCGGCGGGGGGAGTTACAACAGGATTGCGACCATCCTGGGAGAGTTCAAACTCACGAGTCTCACTGGGCGGGCTTAGATAGGCGCCATCGGAGAGCCGCACAACTTGAATTCTCCAGCGATAGGTGCCAGGCTGTAGGTTGGACTCCGGCGACCAGGTGCTTGACTGGACCCGCCCCACTACAGTATAAGGGGCAGCCGTAATCTGCCAAAGTTGAACTTCATACCAGGCATTAGGATCAACTTCGGCAACTGGTTCCCATCTCAGTGAGATCGCAGCACTACCTTTCACCAAGGCCTGATGTTCCGGTTCTATGAGGGTTGGCGCCGAGTAGGGGTAAGTTTCCGCCAGCGAAGCTACACTGGACACCGACGTCGGGGGGGTGGGGAGCTCGCTGGGTACGGGCGAAGGTGTGATGACTTCCGGCGTGGCCACCGCGATGATGTCGGGCTCGAGTCCTGGTGACGCATTAATTTCGGTACTTGCAACCATCTGGTACAAAGCGTCGTTGATTGCTACGCTGGCTTCCCCCTGTTCAATCACCAAATGCACCGTTGGGTCGTCTACCTTTAAGCTCACGATAGTTCTATCTGATGTGGGCGTCACCTTCAAATCCAGGGAGTTCAACCCAAATGAGGTGACAGAGGACATCTCGAGTGTGACCCTGTCTGAGTGAGCTGTCAACGTCATCTCGCCCGCCAGCCCCCGCAGGCTGATATCCTCTGTTTGCGACCAATTGACTACCTGCAAGGTGCTGTTTGGGTCCAACAACAATACACTTTGATCGGGCAGTCTCAACGCGACCCCGGCATCGGGTTCACTGCCGACTCGGTAGCCAGTTGAGAGAGGCGACTCGTCCCCTGCTTTCACCCGTATTTCCTGCCCGGAATGGAACACAACCAGCGTCCCTTCAATGACGGTTATCACGGCCCCAGTTGGCTGCGTGCGAGGAACAGCGGGCGGGGGTGGTGTAGTCCCGCACCCAATCATAGCCACTAGCGCCCCCAGTACCGTCAAACCTCTCAGGGTAGCGCTCATCAGGACCAATAATCGCCGCCAATTACCCTTCAAAAGACCATCTCCCTCACAAATCATGCCAATGAAAGACGACACTGTCCTACATTTTTCGTAACTACTCAACTACCCTTGCGAAGGTTGCGCATAACTTTGCTCACAGGGCAATTTTCGGTAGGCTAAGACATTTTCGCTCTGAAAATTCTCACCAAACCTTCGCAAGGGTTATCTGGGTAGTTACCATTTTTCGATGCTACAGCTTCAAATTAGCTTTCAAACTGCTCAAGTGGTTGGCTGGCCATTGGATTTGGCTCGCGGAAGCGGTAGCCAATACCCCATTCGGCAAGCAAATAATAAGGCTCCCGAGGCCGATCTTCGATCTTTTGACGTAAATAATGAATGTAAACCTTGAGTGAGGCCGGGCTGGCACTGTGTTCCATGCCCCATACTTCCCGAATCAATTCTTCATGAGATACCACTCGGCCCACGTGGCGCAACAGAGTAGAGAGGAGGCGAAACTCGGTGGGGGTTAGTTGTACCGGCTTGCCACGCACCTCGACACAGCGTTTGTCCAAGTCTATCAGCAAACGACCGTCGTCATAGACAGAAGATTCCCCGGGCACATACCGGCCGTTGCGCCGTAAGAGGTTACGCATCTTAGCCAGAAGGACAGGCACTTCAAAAGGTTTGCGCAAGTAATCATCGGCTCCCAACTCTAACGCTCTCACCACACTTCGCTCGTCATGACGATGACTCATCACCAAAATAGACTGAACACCCAACTCGCGCAGCCGGCGACATACTTCAAACCCATCCATAACGGGCATTATTACATCCAGGATGGCAAGGTCTGGCAACTCTTTGTCAACAATTTCCAACCCCTCCGAGCCACTCTGGGCAATCCAAACTTGATAGCCCTCATTCTCAAGAAAGAGTTTCAGCAATTGGAGTATGGTTGGATCATCATCAACCAGTAAAATCTTGGCCATCATTGACTCACCCCCAAACAGGCAGGGAAAAGCTGAGTCGCGTCCCCTTGCCAGGCTGGCTTTCGGCCCACACACGACCTTTTTGTAGCTCAACCAATCGCCTGGTAGTGTAAAGTCCTAAGCGATAGGTCGATGGCATCTTATCGCCGTCGTCATCCACGGGGTAAAATTGTGAAAAGATCCGGTCAAGCTGCTTAAGCGGAATGGTCTCTCCCTCGTCCGTAATAGAAATAATCGCCTCCGATGTGCGCGCTTGTAATTCTAAGGTAATGTGACCTCCGTTCGGGTAACGGCTCATCGCGCTGCGCAAGAAACTTAACAGAATCAACTCAGTCTTGCTTACGTCGGCAACTACGATGGGAAATGTATCGGGAGCGTTAAAGCTAAATACATGCGGAGGCTCCTCAGTCCGAATCAGATCCAGCGTACGCTCAATTAGCGGAGGAAGAACAACCGGTTCCCCGTGAACTCGCACTTTGCCAGTTTCCATCCGTGATATTTCTAGCAAGTCTCTAACGAATTCTGCGATACGTTGGCCCTGCTCTCGCATTTTATTCAGCATCGCACGCTGCTCTTCAACTTCCAATTCCGAACTCAACATAAGGTCAATTGAGGCCTGAATGAAGCTAAGAGGGCTACGCAATAGATGCGACGCCATGTTAGCAAATTCGAATCTGATGTGCTCTTCACTCTTTTCGGGCCGAACCTCCCGGAAAGCACAGATAGCACCTACTGCCCGCCCCTCCCGAACAACGGGGACCACCTGGCCCCTGACAAGAACGGGACGACCATCCTTGGCTGCCAACAGTATGCCATCATTCGTAGGTCCCGCCGGGGGAAACAAAATGCGCTGTCGTTCTTCCATAGCCTGGCTGAGCAATTGGCACAGACCGTTGGCTGCCCTATAGATCCCCTCTGGGGAAGTGTCACTGGATGGCACCAATTCATACACAGAACGCCTCACGGTCTCAGATAACGACCAACCCAGTATGTTACTGGCCGCTTCGTTTTGCGCCATCAAGCGCAGGTCGGCATCTACCAACCACACCGCATTATCTACCGCCTCCATTAGCAACGACAAACGCTCTCGCTCAGTCTCGGCTCTCTCTTGCAGCATCGTCCCTTCCAGGGCAATGGCCACCTGATCAGCGACACTGATCACAAATTGCAGGTCATCCTGGGTAAAGGCGTGGGACAAAGAGCTCTCGAGATTAATGGCGCCGATCACTCTTTTACCACGTCTCATTGGCACTGCCAGTCGCGAGCGAGCATGAGTGTTATGGCCATTTCCCTCAACCCCCAGGTCACCCTTGAGAATAGGCTGCCCCATCTCGATAACCACCTTGAGGGTCTGCTCGTCCCACCAACGGTCCGGCGTCGCCCCATTATGGTGGGTGAGGACCAACTCGCCCAGACTCCCTTGAGAAACATAAAACGTGGGGGGAGCGTGTTCCCCGACAGCCCAGGCCAAAACGCCGGCTTCCGCATTAGTAGCTTTGAGGGCAAGGGATAACGCCAGGCGTGCCCCTACCTCGAAGTCGGTGACACCGCTCAATTGACCAGCCACCGCCTGCAAGGTGGCGACTTCTTTGACCCGACGGGTAAGCTTTTGGTGCAACTCGGTATACAACCGCGCATTCTCCACTGCTGTGGCCGCCATATCAGCCAGCGCTGACAATCGGCGTAAGTGCGTCAGGGTAAAGCGGGCAGTCGATACTTGATTGTCCACCCCCAAAACGCCGATCACTTGCCCGTTGGCCTTTAGAGGCACGTTGAGCAACGATCTGACCAAATAGCCGGTTTTGACTTTGAGATTCTGCGCGCCATCTCCACCCAAAAGAATCGGCTTACCGGAACTGACAACCATCCCGGCAATGCTGTCTTCAACCCGTAGACTAAAGCCCTGTGCCTGCATTTCGCCCAAATTTTGCGCCGCCCGCAGTTGTAGTTCGCCAGTTTCTGCATCGAGGAGCAACAGATATCCCTCTTCGGCATGGGTGATGAACACAGCCGCTTCCGTGACACGGGTGAGGATCAGGTCCAGGTCCAGCAACGAATTGACCGACCGTCCAATCCCCAGCAACATGCCGAATTCTTTGACGCGCTGCTCTAACTCGCGGTTGAAGACAGCCAGATCTCCGGCCATTTGCCAGTGATCTGGCGAACGGACTCCCTGATCCAAAACGCTGCGTACCGCTTGCAATACATCTTCGGCGGCGAAGGGATAAACCAGGTAATCTTGGACTCCTAGCCGGAAAAACTCGACGGCAACGTGGTCCGATTCCCGTTCTACCAGCACAATCGAGGGGATCAAGCAATCCGTTTGCGCCAGGCGACGCAGCAAGCGGAGCGATGAGTCCATTGGCAAATGCAACATCAAGAGATGTGGCGACTCAGCCACTGCCGTCTTCATCGCTTCATCCTGCCCCCTGGCGAAAAGCGGCCTGAAGCCATGGGACGCCAATACTTGCTCTGCCACAGTTTCCAATAATCCGGCATCCAGATCAATGATGAGAATTTTCTCCCCAGCCACGTTTGCCTCTCGCCCCAAGTGTGCTTACAGTCAAGGATCAGGAATCAACAATCGGTCGCCCAAACTCTGAATCCCCCCGGATCCCTTCCTTCTTTGCTTACAATTGAAAGTCTAACAACACTTAATGATAAAGCCGTGTGAATATGCTTAGAAAAAAGTTAGAGTTAAATTAGATTCCCATATAGGTATCATAATCAGCCAACGAGGTAACTGCTCAGCTACCCTTGCGAAGGTTAAAAATAACTTTGCCAATAGGGCAATTTTCGGTAGACCAAGGCATTTTTGCTCTGAAAATTCTCACTAAACCTTCGCAAGGGTTATCTGGCCTGAGTAGTTACCCAACGAGAAACAAAACAGCGGATGTTCAACCGGTTGACCGATATCTGGTGCAGTATCGATCAATTGGTCAAACATCCGCTGCTTAATTGCTCTAAGAGCGTGTCCGAAAAGTTGTGGGGTGGGCTTTTCCCCACCCACGGTCCCCCCTTCCCCTGTGCAGGGGACCGTGGGCGGGGCAGGTCTGCACAGGGGAGAGGGGTCCTGTCCCCACAGGGGACCTATAGGTGGGCTAGCCAGTCCCACCCCACGACTCTTCAGACAGATTCTAACGCCCCGGTGATCGCTATGGGGAGAGTCAGATTGGGCCTGTACCTTATACGCCCTGCAACCCTATCTGCCTACCCAAACCGGTATCCAACGCCCCACTCGTTGTGGATCAGGCTGGGCTTCGACGGATCTTTTTCTATCTTGCGGCGCAGATAGCTGATGTACAAACGCAAGTAATCTACCTCACCCACATATTCCGGTCCCCAAACTTCAGTCAGCAAAAACTCATGAGGGAGCACACGGCCCTTGTGTCGGGATAGTACCGACAGGAGACGGAACTCGGTTGGGCTCAGGTCGACCCGTTTGCCATCTACCATGACCTCGTGTTTGTCAAAGTCAACTACCAGGTAATCATAAGTGAGAATCGGTTCCCGGCCGTTACCGCCGTTAGTGCCCGAACGAGAGACGCGCCGCAGCAAGGCCCGGACGCGCGCCGCCAGTTCCTCGGCGGTCACCGGCTTAACAATGTAGTCGTCGGCTCCCAAGTTCAGACCTTCTACCACATTCTCCTCCGAGCCGAGGGCTGTGAGCATGATGATCGGGACATCAGACATCTCACGAAAGCGACGACACGTCTGCCAGCCGTCCATATCAGGCAACATAATGTCCAAAATGACGGCATCTGGCTTGAGGGCATATGCCTTTTGTAGGCCAGCGATGGCATTGTGCGCCACCTCGACCTGGAAGCCTTTCTTGGTCAACATGAATCGCACTGTTTCACACAACGAGACATCGTCATCAATGAGCAACAACGTGGCACTCATATCGGCCTCCTTTTTCCTCACTACCCCTCCCAGGAGTAAGACAGGACCTAAATATGCGTCTTATTAAGGAAATAACAACAGTGAAAGAGCAGTACAGCTATCGTGCCGCCCCAATCCGAGTATGTTTAAAGAACCCCTCGCGAAAATTCACCTCAAATATATCATACAAAAGTTTGAATTTGGTTTGAAATTGTTGGAATTTCAACAAACTCGCCAAAAATCTACCCTACTGGCAAGCACAACACATCTTACTGGAAAGGGCAACCGTCATAATTACCCCCTCAACCCCGATGTCCCCCAACTCGCAATAGCAACGCCCTGGCCCGGACCAGTAACTCTTCAGGGGCCACCGGTTTCGGCACGTAATCGTCGGTACCGGCCTGAAAGCCACTGATCTTATCGTTCACCTGCCCTTTGGCACTCAGCATAATGATCGGCAACTTGGCCATGGCAGGTTGGGCGCGCAATCGCTGACACACCTCCAGGCCGCTCATGTCGGGCATCATCACGTCCAGGATCACCAGGTCGGGCTTCACCTCCTCCGCTTTGGCCAGCCCTTCAATCCCATTCGCTGCCTCGTGGACTTCGTAGCCCGCCCGCCGGAAGATATATCCCGTCAAACGCAAAGCGCCCGGGTCGTCGTCAACTACCAGAACCCGTTGTTTCGCCATCCTCACACAACCTTTCGAAATGACATGCCGAGGGGTAGGGTAACGAGATTGTATCTTGGAGTTAAGGAAGAGTCAAGCGCATTCAATCTCTAATCCGATTCTAACATAGGTCTAGCGTAAATCTAACACGCCCCCTTTACAATGTAAGCAACGCTATTACGAAGAGTAAGGTGATGCAAAAACAATCCGTGCAACACGTCGCCAATACCCGGCTGAAATGTGCCAATTGCCAGATCACTATTTACTGGATACCTACCATCGTAGATGGCAAGGCTTATTGTTGTTCTGGCTGCTCCGATGGGGGGCCATGCACGTGCGATTACAGCCACCTCCCTGAGACAGGGGAAAGACAGGCTATTGTGTTGCATCATTCACAGACTATCATTTATCTTCGGTAGCAAAAATCGTAAATCGGGAGGTTATACGCTATGTCTAAAATTATAGGAATTGACCTGGGCACGACCAACAGTGTGGTAGCAGTCATGGAAGGGGGGGACCCGACGGTAATTCCCACCGCCGAAGGCGGTCGCCTCTGCCCATCTGTGGTGGCTTTCACCAAGAATGGCGAACGGCTGGTGGGACAGACGGCCAAACGGCAGGCCGTGGTCAACTCTGACAACACGCTTTATTCGGTCAAGCGACTCATCGGTCGTCGCTACGAGGAAACTCAAATTGAACGCGATATGCTGGCCTACAAGATCGTCGAGGGGCCGAGTGGTGACGCCCGTATTCACGTACCCATTAATAACAAGACTTACACACCGCAGGAGATCAGCTCCATGGTGCTGGCCAAGCTCAAGGCCGACGCCGAGGCTTATCTGGGCGAGCCGGCCACGCAGGCAGTCATCACCGTGCCTGCTTACTTCAATGACAGCCAGCGCCAGGCGACCAAAGACGCCGGCAAGATCGCCGGACTGGAAGTGCTGCGCATCATCAACGAGCCGACAGCAGCCGCCCTGGCCTATGGGCTGGACAAAAAGGAAAACGAAACCATTCTGGTCTGGGACCTGGGTGGTGGCACTTTTGATGTGAGTGTGCTTGAAGTGGGCGAAGGTGTAATCGAAGTCAAGTCCACCAACGGCGACACCCACCTGGGCGGGGACGACTGGGATCAACGCGTCGTGGACTGGATCGCCGACGAGTTCCGCAAAGAGCAGGGGATCGACCTGCGCCAGGACCGGCAGGCACTTCAGCGGCTGAAGGAAGCGGCCGAGAAGGCCAAGATCGAGTTGAGCAGCGTGCTCGAAACGGAGATCAACCTGCCCTTTATCACTGCCGACGCCAGCGGGCCCAAGCACCTGCAAATGAAGCTGACCCGCAGCAAGTTCGAGCAGTTGACCGAAAACCTGGTCAATCGCTGCCGGCAACCTTTTGAACGCGCCCTGGCGGATGCCAAGCTCAAGCCAGCGGACATCAACGAAGTGGTATTGGTGGGCGGCGCTACCCGCATGCCCATGATACAAGACCTGGTGCGGGAACTGACCGGCGGCAAAGAGCCGCACAAAGGCGTCAACCCGGACGAAGTCGTGGCCGTGGGCGCGGCTATCCAGGCCGGCGTGCTGGCTGGAGAGGTGAAGGATGTGCTGCTGCTGGATGTGACGCCTCTGTCGCTGGGTGTTGAGACCCTGGGGGGCGTGATGACCGTGCTCATCTCGCGCAACACCACCATCCCCACCCGCAAGAGCGAGATTTTCAGCACTGCCGAGGATGGCCAGACGGCGGTAGATATCAAGGTGTTCCAGGGTGAGCGCCCCATGGCTGCCGATAACATGTTGCTGGGCCAATTCCGGCTGGACGGTATCCCGCCCGCGCCGCGCGGTATGCCGCAAGTCGAGGTAAGCTTTGACATTGATGCCAATGGCATTTTGAACGTGAACGCTGCCGACAAAGCGACCGGGAGAGAACAGAAAATCACCATTACCGCCAGCACTAACCTGGGCCAGGCAGACATCGATCGCATGATGCGTGAAGCCGAACAGCACAAAGCCGAAGACGCGCACCGCAAAGAAATGGTGGATGCGCGCAACCAGGCCGACAACCTGGCCTACCAGGTAGAAAAGACCCTAAGAGATCTGGGCGACAAGGTAGATGGTGCGACCCGGGGCGACCTGGAAGCCAAGATCAACGACGTGCGCGAGGCCATCAAGACTGACGACGTGACGCGTATTAAGCGAACCATGGAGACCTTGCAGCAGGCAAGTATGAAACTGGGTGAAACCATGTACGCCGGCCAATCTGGCGCTACCCCTGGAGCTGCTCCTGGCAGCAACGGGACTGGCGGCGCTGAAGGTACCGGTGAGGGCGAAGGAGACGTGGTCGAAGGCGAGTTTACCGAAGCGTAACCCACTGCTTCGCAGACAACCGGGCCTCACTGCAAGTCGGTTCGACATCCAATAGTAATGTGGGATCTAAGGAAACCAGCTTCAACCTGCAGTGAGGCCCGTGCCAGGCCAACGAAAGGGGCGGCGGCCGGTGACCGTCGCCCCTTTGAGCTACATTTTGAGCAGGAATAGGTATCATTATGAGCGTTATTGTTTATACCACCCCGACCTGACCCTACTGCCGTATGGTGAAAGAGTTTCTTTCACAACGCAGCATCTCGTTCATCGAAAAAGACGTGTCGGTAGACCGGGCAGCCGCCATGGATATGGTGCGGCGCACCGGCCAGCAAGGCGTACCTGTCACCGAGATTGACGGTGAATTCGTCATCGGTTTTGACCGGCCCCGGCTGGAACGACTGCTGCACCCCACATTGGGCGTGAGTGTGGCCGACGCGTCTCGACACGCACCAGCCGTGGGACAGGGAGCTTACGTCGGCAAAGTCCGCCTTGGCTCCGCGGCCCAACGAGCCGGCCTGAAAAAGGGGGACGTCATCACCGAAATCGGCAACCGTCCTATCCCTGACGCCGCCACTCTGGTGAACCTTTCCCGCCGTATCGCGCCAGGACAACAAGTACGTGTGCGCTTTGTGCGGGATGGCCGGACACAAGAGACGGCTATCGTTTTGTAGCTCCCTGAATGGGAGCGTACTGTCAGCTTGGTGACAGTCAGATTTAATGTGTAATTAACCTATTTTCGATAAATTGTGGTACAATAAGACAAATTATATTCCGATGTGAACCAGGTGTGTTGCACCTTTCAATTACAGTGTCAGGAATTTCGGAATAGTTATGTGTGAATCTGGAAACGAGGTGATGTTTTATGTTCTACCCAATTTGGTACAATCCGCTCTTCTTGATCTTTATGTTACCGGCACTCATCCTGGGCATTATTGCCCAGGCGGCAGTAAAGGGCCGGTTCGACAAATATT
>CAYTNQ010000122.1:0-13349 GCA_964439175.1 uncultured Anaerolineales bacterium
ATTGAAACCAATGGCTCCCAAGCGACTATACCGTCTCGAATTGTAGAATGCAAGGTCGGGTCTGGAGGCGTTCTCGCCACGTCTTACACCAGGACCTAGTTTATGCGAAATACCCCGACTCGTCAAACAGCGCTAAACTCTCGCCACTTCTCTTCAACGAAGGCATGAAGTTCTCGTTTGAAACGACCGACGCTGAAGCGTTCGGCGTGACGGCGGATGGCGACCGGGTCGAAGTCGGCAAATTCCATGCGACGGATGGCGTCGGCTAATGCCTCAGGTGTCTGCTGGTGGAAAAGGAGGCCAGTTTGACCGTCCAGCACGGTGTCCAGCGCGCCGCCAGCGGCGTAGGCGATAACCGGCCGGCCGGCGGCTTGGGCTTCGACCGGGGCGATGCCAAAATCTTCATAGCCAGGGAAGACAAAGGCCCGGCAATGAGCCAACAACTCGCCCAGCTCGTCGTCAGTCACGCGGCCCCGAAACTGAACTGTCGGCCCGGCCATGGCCTCCAGTGCTGCCCGATCACGCCCCTCCCCGACGACGACCAGGGGAAGACCCAGTTCGCTGCATGCCTGCACTGCCAGGTCTATGCGCTTGTAAGGAATGAGACGGGAGACGACCAGGAAGTAATCGCCAGGTGGATCGGAACAGGGGCGGTAGTGGTCGGTGTCCACGGGAGGATGAATGACGACAGAGTCTCGCTGGTAGAAACGACGGATGCGCGCCTGCACCTCATTTGAAATAGCGACAAAGTGATCCACGCCATCGGCGGCGCGCCGGTCCCAGCCCTGCAACCAGTGGATGAGGGGGCGTAGCATCAGATCAACTGCCCGCCCAAAGCCCTCGCGGGCAGCATAGTTGGGATAGTCCCACACGTAGCGGGTGGGAGTGAGGCAATAGTCAATATGCAGTTGTTCCGGCGTAGTTCGGATGCCGTGACAAAAACCGCTCTTGTTGGAGAGTATCAGATCATAGCCGCGCAAGTCCATGCTTTGCACGGCCAGAGGGTAAAGAGGCAGATAAGGTTGATGGTGCCGGTAGATGAAGGGGGCTCGGTCAAGCCAGGTGGGACAGATGTCCCAGGCTCGGTAGCGGTCGGGCATGCCCTGGCGCCAATAGATAGTGGTGAAGACAGGTGCCTGAGGAAACATCTCGACCAGCGTCTCGAGCACCCCTTCGGCGCCGCCTATCTGGTTGAGCCAGTCGTGGACGATGGCAACCTTCACCGCGTTAGGGATTCTCCGGGGTCTCCGTACTCTCCGGTCCACCGACGGCTACCGGCCCTTGCACCATGAATTCCCCACTGGCCATCAGTTCATCGTTCACATAAAGTTCCAATCGGTAATCACCAGCGCCGACCAACTGGGTGAAGACATAGGAACGGTCGGTGCTGCCCCACCCCCAACTCTCCTGGCCCCGAACGAATTCAACGCCATTAAAATACCAGACCTGAGTCCAGTTGACGCCTTTTTGCATCCCGGTATAGGGGAAGACAGCGTAGACCTGGCTTACCGTATCCGAGAAGACAGTCGTGGGGCTGATGGGTTCGCGACGGCTGGTGATTTGGGCAGCAAAGGCAATGGGCCCCATTTGCGCACGGGCTGGGGCCGGGACCGGGGTGCCGGCCGGGGTTGGCAAGGGAGGTACGGGCGTGGGTGTGGATGATGGCACCAGGGTAGGGACAGGGGTAGGTGGTACCGGAGTAGCAGTCATCGCCGGGGGCAAGGATTCGCTCGCCGTCGGCCGGGTAGCGGGCGATACCTGGTCGACCGTAGGGGGCGCCTCGTTACCCGCTTGAGGTTCCGCAACCAGGGGAACAGGCGTTTCTGTTGGCACGGCCGTCTCCCCTACCGACGACTCGACAGTGGCAACAACTTCGGTTGTAGCTTGATGAGAAACAATGGTTGGGGAGGGAAGCTGCCCACTCAGGAAGAACGCCCCGGCCATAATGGCTGCAATCACGCCCATGACACTGGCCATAATCCGGGCGCGCTGCGCGCGAACGGTCTCCTCTTCCCGCACGATAGGGAAGATAGTCGCTCGCGCCTCGCGTGACGAACGGTTGGCTACAGTCAGCGAAACAACCATCACGGCCAGGCTTAGCCCAGCCAGAGTGACAAGCAACCACGATAGTAAGGACATAAGCGTAACTACTCCAGGATTTCAATGGCGTCAGGGGTTTCGACGATGATTTCGGGCGCTCCCTGGTACATTTCGACCTGGCCGGTCACCTGTACCAGCCGCCCCCGGTACATAGCCTCGGGTGGTTGACGGAACAGCGACCAGGCGTCAGGGAAGCTGCCCACCTTGAAAGTATGACGATAGTCTTCATCAAAATTAAGAAAGACTACCTTGCCTGAGTTGTAGGTGTCTACAACTTGTCCCTCAACAGTAACGGTCCGTCCGACACAAGCGGCGGCGTCTTGCCAGTTGACAACTTCAATGGCGGCTGGAACCTCCGTCGCTTGAGTAGCCAGTTCGGCCACCTCGCTTGTCTGCATCGATGCGAGGGTCGCCAGCGGCGTGGCAGTGACGACGGCCTGAATCACGACTGGCGTCCCACAGTCACAGGCTTCTTCCTTGCCTAAGGTTAACGCGACTTCGACTTGCCACGGATCGCGCACCACGATCTCGGGCGCGCCCTGGTATTGCTCGATCAGTCCCTCGACTCGAATCCGCCGACCGTAAAAGAGCATCTCGGGTGGGCGAGGAAATTTGACCCAATCATCAGGAAAGATAACGACGCTAAAGGTCCCCTGGTAATCCTCGGCGAAATTAAGGAAGACAGCTTTGCCCGAGTTATAAGTCCGTACCACAGTCCCTTCGACGATCATTTCGGTGCCAACAAAGTCGGCGGCCTCAATCCATGGAATTACGTCGTCGCGGGGACCATCGGGCCAGACGAGCGATTCAACATCGGGCAAGAGGGACGCCGGGGTGTATGTTGGATAAGGTGTATAAGTGGGGTAGGGTGTATAAGTCGGCGCGTTACCGGCAGCACCATCGCCAGGCGAGGATGATGTAGTGGTCTGGCCACACGCGACAGCCAAGCTGACGAAAAGGACCAGCGTCACAATCTGCCTGGCCTGGCCCACCCTCCACTCCTTCTTCAGTCCCGGTGCAGCATCGTCCCCTGTGCCACAAATGCACGTGCATAAGTATACTTCTATTGCTTAGATGTGTCAACCGCACATCCTACCCTATGATAGGGCGTATTTCAGTTTTGGGGCAGACCCCTCCCCCAGCCCCTCCCCGGCGCGGGGAGGGGAGCAATCTCCCCCCTTCCCTGGTAGGGAAGGGGCCGGGGGTTAGGTCTGCCCCCAAAGTGAAATGCACCCCTATGATAGCTTATAGTTGCTCCTCAATCGGCTGTGTGATAAGATACATATCAATCAAGAGTGGCTCTCTGAAATGCCTTGCTCCTACAGCTACAACGGAGGGCAGGTGGCCGAAAACATCAAAGCATGGCGACAGTATGGTGCGTGGCTCATCATTATCATGGGCGGATTTGCGCTGCGGCTGTATCAATTGGGCGCGCAAAGTCTCTGGTACGATGAGACGGTCAGCGCCTACCTGGCCTCGAAAAGTATCCCGGCGCTCATCACCCACACCGCTGGCGACATCCATCCGCCTGGCTACTACCTGCTGCTCCACGCCTGGGCGCGCCTGGCTGGCAACTCGGAGTTCGCACTGGCCTTTTTCTCCCTGTTCTTCGGGGTGCTGCTCATCCCACTAACCTACACACTCGCCCGTCGCCTGATGGGGCGGACGGTGGCGCTCTGGTCCACACTGTTGGTGGCGATTTCACCCTATAACCTGTGGTACTCGCAAGAAGTCCGCATGTACACCCTGGGCGCGGCTTTGGGGCTGGTGACTCTGTGGTGTGCGTTGGAGATAACGAATCAGCGGGTCAGCGGGTCAGCGAGTCAGCGAGTCAGCAAGTCAGCAAATCAGCAAATCAGCAAATCAGCAAATCAGCGAACACCTGCCCCACCGTCCCGGATCCCGTCCCGGTCTCCGGGATCGGGACAGGTGCGGGTCAGCAAAATGACGAAGCAACGTTGCATTGCAGGCTACGTCCTGGCAACCGCAATGGGGCTGTACGTGCTCTATTACTTTGGCTTTTTGCTGGTGGCGCTGAACCTGTTCATCGTCGGATACCTGCTCTTGCAACGCCGGTCTCGCACGCTGCGAACCTGGCTCCTGGCCCAGGTGGCCGTATTGGCGCTGTATTTGCCCTGGCTGCCCATCGCCTGGCGACAGGCAACCAACCCGCCGGTTCCTCCATGGCGTGGTCTCATCCTACTGCACACGGTCGTCTTGGAAGCGTGGACTGCCCTCTCACTGGGCCAATCGGTGCAGCCAGTCCAGGTGTGGCCGGTCCTCGTCGTGACTGGAGTCTTGTTCCTCCTGGGCTTCAAATCGCAAATCAGCAAACACCTGCCCCCCCACAGGTGCGGATCAGCAAATCAGCAAACCAGCGAACACTTGTGCCGCAGATACGGGTCAGAGAGGCAACCAATGGACAAAGATCGCCAATTGCCAATCGTCAGCCTCCCACCAACGCTCTTGCTCGTTGTCTACGCCTTCGGGCCGCTGGCCCTGATCTACCTGGCTTCGCTGATCGTGCCCCTTTATCACGTGCGTTACCTGTTTACCTATGCGACTCCCTTCTATATTCTGCTGGGAGCAGGGTTGGCCTGGTTGACCCAGCACACGCGGCCGCTGGCAGCTCTGGCCGCGTTGGTGCTGCTGATCGGATCGGCTTTCAGCATCCGTGAGTTACATACCAACCCGCGCTACGCGGCCGACGATTTTAGGGCTGCGGTACACTTCATCCAAAAGCGGTGGCGTCCAGGGGACGCGGTTTTGATCAACGCGGGCTATGCTTACACCGGCTTTCTATATTACTACGACGGCCCCATCGCCGGCCGGATACGCCTCAGCGACTACCAACCTGCCGACAGCCCGGCTTCGGTAATGCCTGACCGTCCGCTACTGCTGCTCACTGGCGCCATCGGCGGTGACGCGGACCTCGGCTGGGGGGACCCCAACTCCGATTTCTACGCCACTACTCAGGCCGAAACTGCTGCCGCCCTGAGGCGCATGACCCAGACGTTCCCCCGCATCTGGATGCTGCGCATCTACGACACCGTGACCGACCCGGATGGGTTCATCCGCGACTGGTTGGCAACAAACACGATGCCCTTTGAAGATCAACTTTTCGAGGGCGAATCCTTTATGCATGTACAAGGATTTATGTCAAGTAATCAGCCGCCTCCACCTCAAGGTGCTGAAGTAAGGCTAGAAAGCGGCATCACCCTGCTGGGCTGGCAGGTGAAACCGGCCACGCCAACGGGGGCACGGGTCGGGGACCCGTTAGACGTGGTGCTCTGGTGGCAGGCGGATGCCCCCCTTGCTACCGACTACGCCGTCTCGCTCAAGCTGTGGGGTACAAAGAGTGAAGGGTCGAAAGCCCAGGCCCACCTGGCAGCCCAGCAAGATGAATGGCCGGTAGGCAGCCTGCTTTTCACCTCGGCCTGGCCGCCGGGACAGCCGATCCGCCATCCGATACGGCTCTGGTTGCCCGCCGACCTGCCTCCCGGCCAATACTGGCTCAACGTCGAGATGTACGACCCGGATACAGTGCAACCCCTCGAACGCTACGATGGTCAAGGGGCTGCCATCGCGTTAGGAACGGTGAGCGTGGCACCCAACCAATAGCTTTGACGCCCGCGCCACCGCCGTGTATAATCCAGTTTGGAATTCTGCGATCAATCAATGGGAGCAAACTGTGTCTGACCCAATTCGTATTGAATCTCTCACTCCTCAGCCCTTTCCAGACTTGCGACGCGTGTCATTAAATTTACGGGTGTCAGGGCTGCCGACCTACGGGTACAGCCCTGGTTCTAACGTCATCAAATTCTTCGATATGCCGCGGTCAGAAGAAAGAGCCCAGGAAGAGAAGCCGATCCAATCGCCGGCCATGCCTGACGTCGATCTGTTTCCAGAAGCGCCGCCATCCAACGAACTGCCGGTGGGCAAACGCCCGATGCTCGGCGATGATCGTCCGTCCAGTCCCTATCCCGACTTGACCCTGAGCATTCTGGACCAACACGGGAACGAGGTCGCCACCACGTTCATTATCGAGCATAAAGAGCCCGAATTAGACTTCACCCTTCATTTACGTGCTTTTGACTCTGGTGCCACTTACATTGCCCGGGCCAAGATGACCCTAAAGGACGAGGTCATTCAGGTGGTCCAAGTTCCTTTTGAACTCAAATGAAAGGCTTTAAGATGGGTAACCTGCCGCGGTTGGTACCTGCCTGGACTAACCTGCTCATCATTCCCGGCATCATTGCTGGCTTCACCGTCCACGAACTGGCCCATACCTTCATCGCCTACTTCTTTGGCGATTCGTCGCAGGTGGAACGGGGCCGCATCACACTCAACCCCTTGCGTCACATCTCCTGGTTTGGCACCTTAACCTTCGTTTTTTTCGGCTTCGGCTGGGCCAAACCAGTCCGGGTGGATTCGCGTCACTTTAAGCGTCGCTATCTTGGTATGTTTCTCGTCGCCATTTCGGGTGCAACCGCTAATTTGTTGCTGGCGGGCGCTGCCCTTATCCTCACGCTCGTACTCGTGATACTGGTGGCCCTCTTCAGCCAGCAAAGCCCGGCGCAAGTCCTGGGTCTTCTCCTCAATGTTGAAACCACGGCCAGTCCCAGCATCGTCCTCTGGACGGCTGCCTTTACTATCTATCCTATATACGCTAATCTGGCGTTGGCTTTTTTCAATCTGCTCCCATTTCCCACCCTGGATGGCTTTACCGCCCTGGCCAGCCTCGTCGGAATGCTGCACAGTCATCGCGATCAGTTGGAAGAACTTCCCGCCGGACGAGAACCGGCGCGCGTTGGACAAAATACAGCTTCCAAGTCACGTTCCCAACGCCGTCCAGCGGACATCCATTTCGACCTCGGCGCCAAATATCACGCGGCGAACAATTACGAAGACGCAATCGCCCGCTATCGTCAGGCCATTGCCAATGACCGTCACTATGGCCCGGCCTACGTCAACATGGGTCTGGCATATCTGGCCCTGGACCAGCGCGACCGTGCGATTCAGGCCTTCCGGGGTGCCACCCAGTACGCCACCGATGAGAAGTCGAAAAATGAGGCATGGGCCCAACTTCATAAATTGAGCGAATTTCGCCCCCCGACCGGGCAAAACATGCCTGCTGTTACCGAAAGTGAACCTTCCCAGGCATTGCGTGAAACTGGCCCCTGGACCCACACCGGGCCTACTCCCAACTGGCTGGCCTTTGGATTAAGCAGCTTATTGACTCTTGCAGGTACCGGATGTGTCTATATCTACCTGACCATTGGCCTGATTCGCTATCTATCTTAAGGAGAATGCCGCTTGCGCAAGTGGACGGTTCGCTCAACCCAGACCCTGCTGCATCGCCCTCCCTGGCTGCACGTAGAAGAGCAAGATATCGAACTGCCGAACGGTCATGTCATCGAGGGCTACCTGCTCACCCCTGTCCCTGAGGTGAGCATGGTCTTCGCGTTGACCCGCGATGAGGATGTCTTGTTCGTCGAACAATACAAGCATGGGGCCGGCACTACGATGTGGGACCTTCCAGCCGGTTACGTAGACGAGGGTGAAACCCCTTTCACCTGTGCCCGGCGAGAGCTGGAGGAGGAAACCGGTTACCTGGCCAACGATTGGCGCCACCTGGGAGGATGGTTACTAGATCCCAACCGCGCCGAGGCGCGCCTTCACTATTACCTGGCCCTGGGTGCCCGGTCTGATGGCCAGCAGCACCTGGATGCCACAGAAGACATCGCGGTCCATCGCGTCCCACTGGCCGAAGTACAGTTGGTTTTAGCGAGAGGGCAAGTCCAGTCGCTGGCTTCCTGGGCCGGTATTATGGCCGGTCTGTCCGCATTGCGAAGCAAGGGCGTGTCTGGAAGTTGGGAAAGGTAGAAATAAGGAGAGAAATGTGGACCTGCAAACCAAAAAGACGGCACTACGTATGATTACTCATGGCCTGTATCTACTGTCCGTCAGGCACGATGATCGTCTCAATGCCAGCACCATCAGTTGGCTAAGTCAGGCCAGTTTCGACCCACCACTGGTAATGGTGGGCGTAAAAGCCGACACCCTGACGCACGATATGGTCGAAGGGAGCGGCCAATTTGCCATCAACCTATTGACCGCCGATCAGACCGAAATGGCACAGGCTTTTTTTAAGCAGGCCCAACAGAAAGGGAGCGAATTGAGTGGGCATGCTTTTATACCAGGGCCGATTACCGGCGCCCCCATTTTCCCAGAGGCCCCAGCATGGTTCGAATGCAAAGTGACTGACGTGGTGAAACGCGGCGATCACACGGTTATGGTGGCAGAAGTGATCGAGGCCGGGGTCCATGATCCCAACGCCAGGCCACTGGCTCTGCATGACACCTCCTGGCACTACGGTGGCTAATACTACAACCGTACATGTCATTCTGAGCGACCGAAGGGAGCGAAGAATCCCGTTTCTGGAAAGAAATCTGTCCTCACAAAACGAGATTCCCCTCGGCCTGCCTCGGGGCGGGCTTCGTCGTTTCACTCCTCAGAACGACATGTACGGATGTAATACTAAGAGTGTGCCTGAAAAGTAGTGGGGTGGGCTAGCCCGCCTGAGTCCTCACGACGTTTCAGACAGCTACTCAGGTTAAGGCAAGTAACGCGTATGGACTTCGATCCTTTTTCAGACTTCTTTGAGGTGGACCCGCTCTTTTCTTCCCGTCGCCGCCCTACCGACGCCGAGATCGAGGAGATTATCGAGCACTTTATCGACGATACATTGAATATTGCTGAAGCTGAGGCCGCGATGGAACGGCTGGTACGGGTTCAAAAGCGGGTCCTGCCGCGCCTGCTCAACATGGCCGCTTCCCCAGACTCCCGTCTGCACCTCACTGCTGCGACTCTGCTGAGTGAAATGAATCTCACCCAGGCAACCAAGCCACTGCGCCAATTACTGGAAGATCCAAACCTGGACGACGATCATAAAATGAGCATCCTGCATACCCTACAAGCCCTGGGCGGTCTCTCGCCAGACGAAAATCCCTTCGTCTACCTGCGCGACCCAGAAACGATGTTTCGAAAATCCCAGGATGCCATCTTAAATTCTTTGCAAGATCCATTACAACTGGAGACAGTGTTGCAGACCATGTTGGAAGGGAACATGCCGGTTCAGAAGAATCCGGAGATACTGTCAGCAATGGCTTACAACCAGGACCGGCGCGTGTTGCTACTACTCCTGTGCTTGCTGCATGCCCCTGACGACAACGTCGTTATTGGCGCTATTGAGGCGCTGCAAGTCCTCCAAGATCCGGGCACGGTCCAGATTCTGGAGGAACGCGCCGAGTACGATCCATCCCCAGAGGTGCGCCAGGCAGCCCAGGAGGCGGCGACTTATCTGACCACCGAAGCCGATTCTCCTCCGCTCTCCATCTTCGAGCTACCCATCGCTCCCCCACCTCTGGCTCGCTGCCTCATCAGTACCCTCGACGGTAGCGGCGGCCAGATCGTAGTCATCGTACGGCAGGCTCCCGACGCCGAAGCCACGTACCTCTTCTGGGATCTGATGTTCAATGATCGAGAAGGCATCAAAGATTGCTTTGGCGGACAATCTTACGACGCGGATGAAGTTGAGGAAATGATCGCGGATGGGCTGGCCGAGGTAGGCATAGAGATGATAGAGATCAGCCTGGAGCGGGCACGGGCGGAGGTAGAGCGGGCTTATCAAACCACGCTGAACGCTGGTCGCCGCCTGCCCCTGAGCTATATGGGCTGGGAGTCCTGGCTGCAAGGCGAAGACCCCGAACCGGTCGAAGATTTCCCTCTTCCTGAAATCACCGCTGACGAGCAGGCCGACCTGCTAGCCCGATGTGGTGAGTTGACTGATCTGGATGAATTTGAATCCTGGTTCTTCAATCCAGAGGATTTGGGAGGATTGGAGCGCAAGTTTCGTCAGTTGGCGAAGCAGGGAGCCACGGACGACGCGATTGAAGCGCTTATCAGCCAGGCAATCAACGCAATCGTTGACGACCAAGATCGACGGCTACTGCAGGAGCGACTCCAACGACAGGCCTGGTTGCTGGCCCAAGTCTACGAAGACGAGGAAATCCCCAAATTGGCACTGGCCGCCGCAGACGGCCTGTCCGACGGCGCCGAGCTCTCGCTGGAAGAGCATCCGTTGTTGCGGGAGATGATGTTTGACAGCTTTTTCAATGCCGCTGGCTGGGGAATCTGAGAGGTGTCTCTGAAAAGTCGTGGGGCAGGCTTTTCCCCACCCACGGTCCCCTGCACAGGGGAGAGGGGCCCTATGGGCCAATCTGCCCCACTCTACTCTACTTTTCAGGCAGCTTCTGAGAGACGAGCAGATCGGATTTCCTGATAAGTCAGGCTACTGCCCGTGACATTACCTTGCTTCCCTGCATTTTGACCCGCTGCAAAACCTCATTCACACGCTGGACCAAAACATCGGGAGCAATGGGTTTGGTCAGGTACGCTTCCGCACCTAACGCCAGCCCTTGTTGCACTTCATCCTTGTTTGCAAAGGCTGAGAGAAAGACGATGGGGATCTCCCTCGTCTCGGAGGCCCTCTTCAACGTTTCGCACGCCTGGTAGCCGCTTACTTTGGGCATACGAACATCCAGTAGGACCAAATCAGGTTTGCGACTGTTGGTCAAGGCTACCGCCTCTTCACCATTACGGGCCGCGATCACGTTGAAACCGTTTATTTGTAGGGCTATAGATAGAAACTCTCGTATATCTGGCTCGTCTTCAGCAATTAAGATCGACAATTCAAGCATATAACCTCAGCCATCCTCCCAAAAGGAATTAGCTACAGCAGAATGTGTGGGCCCTCTTTTTTTACTGCCCTGCTTATTCGCGCCCTTTGCAACGCAATATCTTCGGAGTTTTATTATACCCCATGGACTTTTATTATACCCTATATCTCGCTCAAGGAAAGTAAATTTATCGTAAAAATTGGTTTGCAAGAGAGGTGGACGGCATACCTGGCGGAAAAATCGCAAGTCCTCTTGACAGTTTCGCCTTTTATGATAAACTGGAATAGAAGCGATAAGCAAGGAATGGCTTTAGGCCCAAAGCTGGGCAATGTACGACAAAGAAGGAGGCACACAATGGCTGTCAAGAAAATCTTGATGCTCGTCGGTGACTACGTCGAGGATTACGAGGTGATGGTTCCCTTCCAGGCCCTGCAGATGGTAGGGCATAAGGTGCACGCCGTCTGCCCGGACAAGAAGGCAGGTGAAGCCGTTCGGACGGCAGTCCATGACTTCGAGGGGGATCAGACCTACAGCGAGAAGCGAGGCCACAACTTCACCTTGAATGCTACCTTCGAGGAAGTGAAAGCCGAGGATTACGATGCCCTGGTCATCCCCGGCGGGCGGGCGCCGGAATACATCCGCCTGAACGAGAGAGTTCTGGAAATCGTGCAACATTTTGCCAAGGCAGATAAGCCCATCGCCGCCATCTGCCACGGCGCCCAGGTGTTGGCTGCCGCTGGCGTGCTGGAAGGCAAAGCCTGCTCCGCCTATCCCGCCGTGGGTCCCGACGTGAACCGGTCGGGTGGCAAGTGGATGGATGTTGGCTTTGACAAGGCCTACGTGGATGGGGTGCTGGTCACCGCCGCCGCCTGGCCCGCTCATCCCGACTGGCTGGCCAAATTCCTGGAGGTGCTGGGCACCAAGATTGAGCCGTAGTCAGGTTGGGCTCTACGTTACATTGATGCTAGACGTAACCTAACGTATGCGACCAGACCCCGCTCCAGGGCGGGGTCTTTGCTTGGGGACAGGAATGAGTCTGCTCACATCTCTCTGCGAAATAGGTTTGAGATTGCGCGTTTGCCAGACGCGACCGTCAACATCAGGAGCATTGTCATCACAATGGCTGAGATCAGGCACCAGGCGCACGTCGCACCGATCACGAATGGCTCCAGGAACGTCAGGTAGATTGAGAACAACGTGCCGAAAATTGTCATGACCAGCAACGCCAGCGCGGCAAGCCCGGTCAATGGTTCATACCCGCAGCGTTGCACAGCCCAGGCAATCAAAATCGCCGTATAGCCGCCTAGCCCCAGCACTCCTATCGGGATGAGCCCGAACAGCCAGGCGTATTCGCTCTGCTGCACCGTGTTGCAGTCGCCCACCGGCCCGCATACGGCTGCCACCTGTTGCGTCTCCACGTAGGCCAGGTAGCCGGCCACGCACAGGCCGACCAAGGCCAGTGGCGAAATTACCCACGACTGCCACGCCGCTGGCTCGTTCGCCGCGCCAGGTGACGGGCACGTAGCCTACGACGAGCACCATTCCGGCCAACGCAACGATGGCGAGGGCATTACCGACGGGATCGCGCGCCAGTCTCGCCCACCAGCCCGGCGGGTCACCATCGGTTACCATGAGGACGGTCCTGGTCGGTGTTGGGGTAAGGGCAGGCGTGCTGCTTGGCGGACTGGTAGGGGAAGTTGTGGTCGGGGGCGTTGGCAGCAATGTCTGTGCAGAAGTGACTGTTGTCGTCGGTTGTGCAACGGCGGCAGTCGGTGCCGGTTGGGCGGTCGCCAGGGCCTCGGCCAGGCTCGGGATGTCCGGCCAGCCCAGGCCGCCCTGGGCCAGGTATTTCTCGACCAGGTCGGGCAATTGTTGCGGGATTTCCAGAGAACCAACCAGCACGACATCACCGATAATCAGCGTCGGAACGCCGCGCCGTTCCTCGGGGATGCCGTAGCGCTGAATCGCCGCCTGGTACAAAGCCTGCCCTCGTGGCTGGGTCGTATCCACGCCGATGATTTGCAGTCGCTCACCGTATTTTTCGAGGAGCGGCGGCAAGTCCTCAGAGATGACTTTGTGGCAGTGCGGGCAAGCGGGCGAGTAAAAGAGCACGGCGCGCACGGCAGGCTCCTGGGCCTCAATAGGCAGCACCCGGCTTGCGAGCAGGATTAGCAGGCTTCCTATGATGAGGAATGCTGGGTGTGGGCAACGTCTCATGTTTCACTCCTTGCGCCAGTGGTGATACCACCCGGTACACACTTTGATACGCATATCGAACTCAGGCACGTAGGGCTTGATGTCCAGCAGCGGGGTGTCGTCCAACTCCCTATATAGATACTCAGTATCTTCTCAATATCTTGGGGTAGGGGCAGGTCCCGCGCCTGCCCCGGCGGGCAACCGCACCGATAGGTCCCCTCTGGGGAAGGGTTTGCCCCTACTTTTTGAGAAGATACGATACTCACTTGCTTTGCAGACGCCTGATTAGCCCTGCCAACAGATTTATCCTTG
>CAYTNQ010000123.1:0-13226 GCA_964439175.1 uncultured Anaerolineales bacterium
AGGATGGTCACGTTGTCGGGGTTGATGAGGGCATGCTCGTGCGGCCGGCCAAACAACTCTTTGGGATGCCGCATATAATACTGGTCCAGGGGATCGTCCAGGCCGATGAGCACCGCCAGCGACGGCTGGCTCCCCCGCCCGGCCCGCCCGGCCTGCTGCCACAGGCTGGCGATGGTGCCAGGGAAGCCAACGGAGACGGTGGCATCGAGCCCCCCCACGTCCACACCCAGTTCCAGCGCACTGGTAGCGGTGACGCCGATGAGTTGGCCGTTGAACAGGTTGCGTTCGATCTGGCGCCGTTCGCCGGCCAGGTAGCCGGCTCGATACGACGCCACCCGCGATTTGAGCTGGGGATCGGTCTTGTTCAGAGCGTCACGGGCGTAGCGCAACACCAATTCGGCCACTACACGGGCTTTGGCAAAGGTGATGTTGCGCAGCCCGCGACGTGCCATCTCGGCGAACAGCGTGGCTGCTTCGGCATTGGCGCTGCGCCGGCCGGTGCGCCGCCGGTCCACAAAGGGGGGATTCCACAGCGCAAAGACTTTGGGGCCCTGGGGCGAGCCGTCGTCGGTGATGACCACCGGGCGGACACCGGTCAGCCGCTCGACGTGCTCGCCCGGGTTGGCGATAGTCGCTGAACAGCAGATGAAGTGGGGCGAACTGCCATACAATTCGCACAGCCGGCTCAGGCGACGCATCACGACCGCCACGTGCGAGCCGAAGACACCCCGGTACACGTGGGCTTCGTCTATGACGACGAAGCGTAGGTTGCGCAGGAAATCGGCCCACAGGTTGTGATTGGGTAGGATGCCCAGGTGCAGCATATCGGGGTTGGTGAGGATGACGGCCGCCTGGCGGCGCAGCCGGGTGCGGGTCGACTGGGGAGTGTCGCCGTCGTAGGTGCCGAAAGACAGCGCCCGGCTGCCCCCCTTTCTACGAGTGGCCTCCCCTCCCCGCAGACCGTGGGTCAACTCTTTCAGGGCGCGCAGTTGGTCCTGGGCCAGGGCTTTGGTGGGGAAGAGGTAAAGGGCGCGAGCCTGGGGGGCGAGCAAAGCGGCTTCGACTACTGGCACGTTGTAAGCCAGCGTTTTGCCGCTGGCGGTGCCGGTAGCGACGATCACGTGCTGCCCCTCGCGAACCGCGTCGATGGCCTGGGCCTGGTGGCGGAAGAAGCGCTCAACGCCGATCCCTTTCAGGGCGGCATCCAGCGCCGGCGGCAGGGGGCGGCTCAGCCGGGCATAGCGCGCGCGGCGGGACGGCAGCCGCTCCATGTGCTCGAGCTGGCCCCGATAATAGGGCTGCGTGCGCAGGTGGCGCAAAAAGGCAGTCGGGTCCATAATGAACATATTGTACCACGATCGCTTAAACGCCAAAAACGGTTGGTGCCAATAGATCTCGAAATGCACGACAAGGCATAGTCGGCAGGTGGGGGAGATAGGGAATGGCGTCTGAGATGACTTGCAACGCCTGGAACATAGTCCTCTCATCCAAAGCCTGGTCGACTCGGTGTCTCAAACGCAGATCTACACCACTATCCTCAACCTGCAGGACGACGATTCGATCCCCGGCTAGGATGCCGAGCGCTCTCGTTTTTCCTATTCCCCGGAACTGGCGATCGAGCGAGATTACATTCACAGCCGCATGGAGGCGCTGGGACTAGACGTCCGGTATCAAAGCTTCAGTCTTGGCGATGAGACGCTGGATAATATCGTGGGGGTGCTCAGCGGCTGGGGGCCGGGGAGTGATATCATCTACATTGCCTGTGCCCACTACGATTCTACCTCTGAGAATCCTGGCAACGCCGCGCCGGGCGCTGATGACAATGCCAGCGGCACGGCGGCGGTGCTGGAGGCGGCGCGTATCTTGAGCCAGTATCGTTTCAAGCACACGTTGCGCTTTGTGACCTTTGCCGCTGAGGAACAGGATCTCATCGGCAGTTGCTGCTATGCGGCGGAAGCTCGTTCGGCGGGGACCAACATCGGCGGGGTGATCAATCACGATATGGTTGCCTTCTGGTAATCGTCCGGGGTGTCGATGTCAAACAAGACGCCGGGATCAGCGACCGGCACGCGCTCGGCCTGGTCGGCGTAGGTTTGCAGCACAGGCCGGCCACCGGTATCACCGGTGAGACGCGCCAGTTGCGGGAAGAGGGCCCGGTCGAAAAGGACAGGGTTACCCCGCCGGCCGTTGTGTTCCGGCCAGACGACCGGGGCGAGGGTAACCTGGTGGCGTTCGATGAGCGCATTGACGACGGTTGGCATGATGCGCGGCTGGTCGACTAACATGAAGAGGGCAGCGCTCACATTAGGGGGCAGTGCAGCCAACCCCGCTCGCACCGACGTGCTCTGCCCCTGCGCCCAATCCGTGTTGAGGACGACCGTCACCGGCCGGTTGCCGAGAGCAGCCTGGCAGGCGCCGGCCTGGTGGCCCAGCACTACGACAACCGAATCTGCCCGGGAAGCCAAAGCGACATCTGCTACGTGGCTCAGCAACGAACCTCCGTCCCAGGGAAGCAGTTGCTTGGAGGTGCCGAACCGCTTGGATGCGCCCCCCGCCAGCACAATCGCCGCCACCCGCCCGCGCACCTCGGTTACGGGGTCCCCGCGTTGTACCGCACCGATGGCCACGGCGTCAACGCGCCGATGAGCCAACAGTCGCCCGGCCAGCTCCCGGGCGGCAACCAATTGCTGAGGGCTTTCGACTTTGTTGATAAAGGGCACAGCCCGCGCTCCCGGCGGCAGCCCCTTCAACCCGCCCTGGGGATGAGTCAAAACGGCCGCAACGAGTTCCGGCGTCACTACCGCACCGACCTTGTCCCCCGCTAACTCTGCGACGCGCCCGGCCCGGTGAACGTAGCGGTCGGTCAAGGGGCGGCCCAGCGCCTCGACCCCAACCACTGGCACCAGCAGGGTGGTACAGTCAGGGACCACCGGCTCGTGGTCGGCAGGGGCTTTGAAAGGACGCATACGCGAGCCGTCGGCTTCGTTGAGAATGATGTCCACCTCTGGTATGGAGGCCATGGCTGCGACGAGGTCCGGTTTCACTCCGAAAGCCTTGCCAATCTCATAATCGGGCTCCCCGATGACCAAGGTGTGGGGGTGGGAGGCGAGTTGCCGGGTTAAAGAGGTGATGAGTTGATGCGTGGATTGCCCCTGGCGTTGGATGATATGCTGGGGGGCCAGGGCGATTTGGGCAGCGAAGATGCGCGTCGTGGTCGTGGTCACCACGCGCTGCCCTTGCGCGACGAGTTCGTCTGCCAGGCGGAACATAGCGCTTGTCTTGCCGCCGCCGCCGACGAAGGCAATGACTTCTTTGGGTTGGATACGCAACGCGCGATTTAGGTCCATAGGTCCCAAGGGCAGCGGGTAGCTACATGCTATCTCGCTGGTTCAGCCAGGCCAGAATTGCTTCCAGCACGCCGCCGCCGATGGCCAGTGACTTCTCAGAGATGGTGAAGCAATGCTGATCCACGTCGCGTGGGTCCAGGTCACCGATTTTGAGGCCCCTGATTACCGGAACTTTGGGGTGAATCAGGCCACGCAGCACACCGTCGAACATGGCGCGGACTTCGTGGCCGTTTATATAGCCGACCAGATCTCCTTTGCGCAGCCGCTGGCCGACGTGGGCGACAGGACGCAGATGGCCGCCGGCCGGGGCACGGATCACCCTCCCCTTAGTATAGCCCTTCACCTTGCCCGGGGTCTTGGTGTCGGGCTGGGGGGAACCCTGGTAGAGGATGCGGGCCAGCCAGTGGCCGCGATTGGTTTCAATCGCGGCGTGGCAGTCCACACCCGCAGTAAAGCCCGGCCCCAGGGCGATGACCAGCGGTGCATCGGTGACGCGGGTACCGGTGTTGCGCTTGGCCATAATGCTGTCTACCAACACGGCCGGCTTGAGGCTGTCTACTGCCCGCGCCTCCGGATCCACCAGGACGGGGATGATCTCCCCTTGCCGGGCGAGGGCCAGCGCCTTATGGGCATCCTCCGCCCGGTGGGCGGTCACCCCCTCAACGCTTGTCCCGCCGTCGTAGACCGCCTGGCCGAAACTGACGGCACGGCGCACCATCGTCGGCGTGGGGAGTTCGGTCATCACGATGGGGAAACCAGATCGATGCAGGCGATAGGCGACCCCGCTGGCCAGGTCGCCGGCCCCTTTGATCAAAACTACCGTACCGGAAAAAAGCTTGGGAAACTTTTAACCCTTTTTGCTTATAAATTGTCTGAAGAGGCGGGGGGCGGGGCAGACTGTAAAGTCTGCCCCACACTCCCGAAGGTTCATTGTAGCTGAGACAGGTCGTTTTGTCTATTTGCACCGCTCAGGCGGGTATAGCGCAGAACTGTCGGTGAAGGCATAAACTTCCGAGGTTTCCAAAACTTCGGAGGTTTGGCCCGACACTTTTGCGTTATACCCCGGTGGATGCTGTCTTGACACGCCCTCTCTTTTGCCCTAAACTTGCTGCAAATGACGAATGACGGATGGCGAGTGACGGATGACGAAGGACGAATGATCTTTTGTCAGGCTGTTCGCCCTTCGTTCTCCGTCCTTCGTCTTTCGTCCCAAGTAGAGGAGGCAAGAACGCGTGACCGAACCAACCGCCAAAGTTTGCCATTATACCCAGGTGCCGGCCGATACCTTCGGCGACGAAGCCCCGGGGGTGACCATTCGCTGGATCATTGACGAGCAAAAGGATGGCGCGCCCAATTACGCCCTGCGCGTGATCGAGGTGGCGCCGGGCGGCCACACGCCCGATCACACCCATCCCTTTGAACACGAAAACTTCGTCATCGAGGGGGAGGGGCGGGTGCAAATCGACGGCGAGTGGCACAACGTGGGGGTGGGCGACGTGGTATTCGTGCCACCCGATGCCCAGCACACCTACGTCAACGCCGGGGACACGCCGTTTAAGTTCTTGTGCGGCATCCCGGTCTCACGATTGATGCCCAAGGCGTGAAGCGGCGACGTTACTTTTCGTTGAGCGGGTAATCCAGGGCGTCGAGCAGGCGACGCACGCCGACGGGGATGAGATCGCCGGCCACACCGCTGCCTTTGACGTCCATGCCTGCCAGATATAGGCCCTGGATGGGGGTGGCAGGGTCCAACCGGTTCTCACCGGTTTGTCCAAAAGTCTGGCCGCTTTCGGTGCCGGGCCAGTTCCCGGTGAAGAACATGGGCACCTGCCAGGCCAATACGTCGTCAAAGGCGGGGAACAGGGTGCGCATGTCGTCCAGGGCCAACGCCAACTCGGCGGTGCGGTCGTCGTCGTAAACAGGGAAAAAGGCATCGTATAGATGGAGCCCGGCTTTGCTCAACGTGGGATCGAGCCGGGTGGGAGAGAAGACACCCACCACCCGCTGGCAGCCAGGGGTCATCAGGATCGGGGCGTCGTTGAAGAGGGACTGGCGCGTGGCGCAGAAGAGGGCAGCGCAGTCCACACCCTTCAGGCTGCGCAACCGGTCCAGGTAATCATGCGGCAGGTTTTGAGGGCCGACCAGTTGGACCATGCGGCCGGGGCCGCCGTTGTGCAGCACCACGCCAGCCTCTACCTGCCGCCCATTTGCTAATTCGACGCCGGTCGCCCGGCCGCCGGCCACCAGGATGCGCGCGATGGGCGTCCGCAAAAAGAGGTCGCCGCCCGCTGCGCGCAGTGCGCGGGTCAGCCCCTGGATGATGCTGCGCACGCCGCCGACCGGCATGGCGAAATCAGCGCCGGCCTCTCGTGCATCGAGGGTGACCTGGACGTATTCGCTGGCCGGCATGTGGCGACTGCCGAGACCGGAGGTTGTGGCGGCGATAGCGTTTACGGCAGCCAGCAGATCGGGGTCGTTGGAGAAGCTGGCGACGTAATCGTGGGCGCTTACGTCGCCGGGGGCATGCCGGCGTCCCCGGGCGATGGCGCGCAGCCAGGCGCGGCGGGCGTCGGGGTTGAGCAGGTCCAGCAGCGAAGGGTAATGTCGCCCGTCGGGAAAGCGGACGCTGTATTGCTCAGTCAGCCCCACGTCGCCCAGCGACACGTACTCCAGCTCGATACCCACATCGACCAGGAAGCGCCCGATGTGGCTTTTGGGCCCCAGGCTGGTCCAGGCGCCGGTGGTGACCGCCGCGCCCCGGTATTCAATCTCGGTGTAGCGGCCACCGGGGAACCCCAGCTTCTCGAAGACGGCGACGCTGTGGCCAGCCTGAGCCAATGCCGTGGCGGCCATCAATCCCCCAATACCCGACCCGATGACCACGACGTTGTACCGCCGGCGCACGCGCGGGCGATAGGGCTTGAGGGGCAGGTCGGGCACAAAGCAGTCGTTAGGACAGGCGTAATAGCACAGGTTACAATCGGTACAGCGTTCGGTCAGCACCTCGGCCCAGCCGTTGCTGGTGATGGCGTCGTAGGGACAAGCCAGGACGCAGTAACCGCAGCCGGTGCAGCGCTCTTGGATGAGGTTCATAGGACAATCCCTCGTTTCCTTTTTTGCTCCAGCAATTCTCATTTTGGCAGTGTAACCCATAAAAAGTAGGACAAGCTGTTAGCTTGTCCCAGGGAACGACAAGCTAACAGCTTGTCCTACAAGATACTGGCTTCAAAATGAGAATCACTGTTTTGCTCATTTACCCTTGACACTCGGAGTAATAAGTGTTATACTTTTTATCAAAACGTATAACAATAAAGGAAAGAGTATGGCATATACGGCAAAAGTATCAACTAAAGGCTGGGTGGTGATCCCGGTAGAGATTCGCAAACGGTACCATATCCAGCCGGGCGATGTGTTAGCGTTTGTAGACTATGGAGGACAGCTCTCGCTTATTCGAGTTCCCGATGACCCAATCGCGGCTGGCCGCGGTATGCTTAAAGGGGGTCCATCGTTAACTCAAGAATTGTTGGAAGAACACCGGCGAGAGTTGGAGCACGAAGAAGCAATCGCCCGGTGAAACTATGTTCGTTCTCGACAGTTTTGCCTTGTTGGCCTGGCTGCAAGACGAGGCTTGTGCCAAACGAATGGACCAAATCTTCCGCAAGGCAGCCGCGGGCGAGACAGGGCTGTATCTGAACATTCTCAACTACGGAGAAGTTCTTTATATTATAGAACGACGACATGGCCCAGAGAAAGCCAGCGAAGTCATAGGCATCATGGATGGGCTACCATTGACGGTTGTGAGCGCAGATCGCGCGCTCACGTTCGCTGCCGCTCACATCAAAGCCAACTATCCAATCTCTCATGCCGATTCCTTTGTCGTGGCTCTCGCCCAACAGAAAGGTGCCACCATCCTGACCGGCGACCCGGAGTTTAAACCTCTGAGTGACCTGGTTTCGATTGAGTGGCTGTCCACCGACTAGGTTCTGTTGACATTTTGGTTTATGTCATTCTGAGCGACCAAAGGGAGCGAAGAATCTCCATCTACGGGCCTCAAATCAGGTCCAAATAGGAGATTCCCTTCGGCCCAGCTCAGGGCGGGGCTTCGTCGCTTCGCTCCTCAGAATGACATCTTATGACAAATGTCAACAGAACCTAGCTGTCCGTCTCCTTGCTGGCTATCAACAAGTGCCACTCCCCTTTTTGCACGGTTTTCCCCTCTTGATTGATCACGAAGGCCTCGAAGACGACCAGGCCGCCCCCCAGGCGGGGCATGGGTTTTAGCTCTTTGCAGCGGGCCTTGAGGTGAATCGTATCGCCCATGTAGACGGGCTGGCTGTATTTCCACGTCAGCTCGCGGAAGGCCAGGGCGGTGCCTTCGATGAAGCCCAGCCGGGCCGCCAGCCCTGTGGCGATAGACAGCACCAGCGCGCCGTGGGCGATACGCCGGCCAAAGAGCGTCCCTTTGGCGAACTCCTCGTCGGTGTGCAGTTGGGTGTAGTCGCCGGAAAGGCCGGCGAAGGTCACCACGTCGGTCTCGGTGATGGTACGGCCCGGGCTGATCACCTCGGTACCGATCTCGAATTCTTCGAAGTACATGCCACGTGGGGTCACTCGATGCCTCCTTGTAGGTTATGGGTACGTGCCGGAACGCTAGGTCGCGATGAAGTCTTTGGTGCTGGGCAGGTCGCCGCCCAGGGTAGGGTCGAGGCGGGTGGCCTGGTGCAGCGCGCGGGCCAGTGCTTTGAAGAGAGCCTCGGCCCGGTGATGGTCGTCGCGCCCGGACAGCAGACGGGCGTGCAGGTTCATGCGCGCCTCCATCGCCAGCGACTCGAAGAAATGCGGGATTAGACTCGTCCCCATCTGGCCGATACGCGGCGCGTCGAAATGCCCATCGAAAACGCAGTAGCCTCGCCCGCCGATGTCTACCGCCACCAAGGCCAGTGCCTCGTCCATCGGCACGATGGCGTGTCCCATGCGGGTGATGCCCGCCCGGTCGCCCAGCGCCTCGCCCAACGCCTGCCCCAGGGTGATAGCTACGTCCTCCACGGTGTGGTGTTCGTCCACATGTAAGTCGCCCGTGGCCCGGACGGTCAAATCGAAACGGGCGTGGCGGGCCAGCGCGTTCAGCATGTGGTCCAGAAAGCCGACGCCGGTGCTGACCTGGGCCTGACCCTGCCCGTCCAGGTTGAGCGTGATCTCAATTTCCGTTTCGCCCGTCTTGCGGCGGACCGTCGCGGCGCGTGGGGCCATGACTTCCAATCTCCAATTCCAGATTGCGACGGATGACGAAGGACGAACACGCATGCCCATCCTCGCCGAATTTCTTCGTCGTTCGTCGTTCGTCCTTCGTCATTGGTCACCGATTACAATATCCTCAACTCGGCCATTAACCGCTCCGTCCCCTCCGGTGTACCGACACTGAAGCGGACGTGATCCGTCAGGCCAGGGGAGGCGTAGTAACGGATCAGGATGCCGCGCGCGGCCAGCGCCTCTTTGAGGGCACGGGCGTCGCGCCCCACTACCCGGCACAGGACGAAGTTGGCGTGGCTGGGATAGGGGTGCAGGTACGGGAATTCCCTTAACACATCTGTCAGCCGTTCCCGCTCGGCGACGATGCGGGCCACGTTGGCCTGCAAATAGCCCCGGTCGGCCAGCGAGGCCAGCCCGGCGACCTGGGCGGCCACGCTCACGTTGTAAGGCTGCTTGATTTTCCACAGGTGCTCGATGATCGCCAGAGGGAAGAGGCCGTAACCCAGCCGCAGCCCGGCCAGCCCGGCCCACTTGCTGAAAGTGCGCAGCACGATCAGATTGTCGCGCTCGGGCACCCACGCGACGCGGCTGTGCTCCGGCCCGGCGAATTCCACGTAAGCCTCGTCCAGCACGACGACCAGCGGCAGGTCGAGCAGGCGGCACAGGTCATCCTCTGGCAGGAGGCCGCCGTCGGGGTTGTTGGGTGAGGCGACGTAGAGCAACTTGACGCGCGGCTCACGGGCGACGACGGCGACAATTGAGTCCAGATCCAGGCTGAAATCCGCCTGGCGGGGAAGGGACAGGACGCGCGCGCCGTTCACGGCGGCGTCGAAGCGATACATGCCGAAGGTAGGCGGGCAATTGACGATAGTGTCCCCAGGCGTGACGAAGAGGCGCATCACCAGGTCAATGAGTTCGTCGGCGCCGTGGCCGGCCAGCAGGTAGTCCATCGGCACCCCCGTGTAATCGGCCAGGGCGCGGCGCAGGCGGCGCGATTCGGGGTCGGGGTAGATGTGCGGATAGGGCATGGCCGCCAGCGCCTCGCGCACCCGGGGCGACGGGCCGTAGGGGTTCTCATTGGCGTCGAGCTTAATGATCTTCTCCGGCGCGATGCCGAGTTGCGCGCTCAGCACGTCGAAAGGCAAGATGGGAGCGTAAGGCTCCATCGTGGCCACGTCGGGGCGCAGAAGTTGGGTCAGGCTGAACTGGTTCATTGGCTCCAATCGCTTTCACTGAACATGGGTCTTTGCGGTCGCTGACGAAGAAGGGGAGCCTACCGACTTTTGGGTCCCCTGTCTTTCCCTATGCGCAGTTGCAGAGATTCGGATGGGGCGCTAATGGGTAGGGACCTGGACATTGTACCTCGAACCGGGGATGTGTTCAAATCAGCGGCCCCGAATTGTTTCCTCTACCTACTTGTGGGTTTCTGGTGCAGGGGCAGCGACAAAAAAGGGAGCAAATAGGGGCATATTCTGCGGCCAGTCCGACGCGCGGCGCACCAGCTTCATGGCGGTTGTGTCAACCGTCCACAGGCCGTGTCCACGCACGCGCAGGTCGCCACTGGTGGCGGGCAGCAGGTAGATTTCGCGGCCGTCAAGGCTCAACACCATACCATCTACCGGGGCCGGCAATTGCAGTTCGCCCCCCACGTCCAATGACTCGGTCACCAGCGCCCACAGCCGGTCCTCCCAGGCGAGGTACAGCCGCCTGCCGTCCGGGGCGAGGGCCAGGTAGCCAGCGTCGCCGCGACCGATCGTGGCGAGGGGCACAGCCACCTGCTGGCTCAATTGGATGTCGTGGACTAATTGCCCGGTCGCCGTCTCCCAGCAGCAGGTAGGCCAGGCGAAAGACCGCCTCCTGGTGCTGGCGGACCAGAACCTCCCAGGCCGCCTCGTCCCCCCGGCGAGCACGGGTGATCAGATCAGGTTCGCCCACGTGAGTCTTTCCGGAAAGATCTCTTTACTACTCTGTACTATATACACCGTTCGGCGGAAAAGGGTTCCCTGTTGCACGTGTCGCCGACGTGAGGTAGAATACAGCGTCAATTATACTAACGAAGCTGCGCCTCAAACCGCCAAGAGAAATGGTTCACGGATTAACACAGATGAACACAGATTTTTTCAATTTTTTATCCGTGAAATCCGTGTTCATCCGCCTGCGCTTGCGCCGCAGGTGCAGGCGTGAGCTAAATTCTTGTCTCATTTGTTCAAGACTCGTCACTCATCTTATGAAGATATCTAGTGTGGAGCGATATATGGGACTCCCAGACGTAGGTTTTGATCGACCCAAGACCGAGCCTTTGCCAGACACGGTCAAGTTTTATCAGCGCCACGTGTTTGTCTGCACCGGGCACGCTAACTGGCCGGCAAAAATCGAGTCGGGGGGAGGCTTTCTACAAGCTTTGTGGGAAGCCATAACGCCTCGGGCGCCGGAGATGCCGCTTAAAGTCAAGATGACGGCTTGTGACGAGGCCAGCCCGGGTCCCGGCTACGACATCCTCCTCTTCCCCGACGCGATTCGCTACCTGGGCCTCCGGGAGTCAGATCTGCCGGCGCTGATCGACGACCATCTGGCCGGGAATCGGGTATCTGGCCGTATCCCGCACGAGCGTTTGGTGGGACAGCATATCTTCGTCTGCGCCCACGAAGCACGCGACGCCCGCTGCGGCGCGTGCGGGCCGCCCCTGGTCGAGGCGTTTGTCGCCGAGCTAGGAGCGCGGGGGCTGGAGGGGCAGGTAACGGTGCGGCGGACCAGCCACGTTGGGGGGCACCGGTTCGCCGGCAACGTGCTCATCTACCCCGGCGGCGATTGGTACGGGTACGTGACTCCCGATGACGTGCCCCGCATCATAGACCAGCACATGCTCAAGGGTAAAATCGTGACCGATCTCTGGCGCGGCCGTATGGGGCTATCCCCCGGCGAGCGGGTGCAAGGGCCGGGAGAGCCACATGGCCGATAAGCACTTGTTCATTAATAACTTCGCATTTTGGAACAGAAATTAGGCGTAAAACTGCGACAAAAAAAAGGAAGTTGTTTTTGAACAAGTACTAAGCAGGCTTCGCTGCTGACTCCTCAAGCACCGGCTATCCAGGACTGGATTGACATCGGCCATCTATTGATCTTCCATGGGCGGCGGGTCTGCCACGCTCGCAAGCCGGATTGTCCCCACTGCGCGCTGAACGATCTGTGCCCGTCGGCGGAGTTGTGAGACTTCTCGGAAAGTCCTTTATAATCTAAGTGTCCGGCCTGACGGAACACGGACCACGCAACACGTTCGTAGTGCGTATTGCGTTTACTTTCAGCCACCACGACCACTTTCCGAGGACTCTCTTGTAGTTAAGGAGGTAAATTCCTATGATTCTCGTCACTGGCGCGGCCGGCAAAACCGGGCGGGCAGTTATTCGCGCCCTCGTCGCCAGGGGGGAGACCGTCCGCGCCCTGGTACATCGTTCTGAGCAGGCCCAGTCCCTGGAAGCGCTGGGGGTGCAGGACGTCCTCGCCGGCGACATGCGCGATCAGGCGACCATGGATCAGGCTGCCCAGGGAATGCGGGCGGTCTACCACATCTGCCCCAATATCAGCCCCGACGAAGTGGTCATCGGCCAGGCCGCCATCGCCGCCGCCCGCTCGGCCGGGGTCGAGCACTTCGTCTATCACTCGGTGCTGCACCCCCAGACCGAGGCCATGCCGCATCACTGGCAGAAGCTGCGCGTCGAGGAGAAGCTGTTCGAGTCCGGTTTGCCCTACACCCTCCTGCAGCCCTCGGCCTACATGCAGAATGTGTTGGCCCATTGGGAGCAGATCCTGGCGCAGGGCGTGTACCCCGTGCCGTACGCCATCGAGACGCGGCTGGGCATGGTCGATCTGGAAGACGTGGCGGCAGCGGCGGCCACCGTCCTCACCCAAGCGGGGCACGCCGGAGCGACCTACGAGCTGGCCGGCGCGGAAGCGCTGACCCAGGTCGCAGTGGCCGCCATCCTGAGCCAACTCCTGGGGCGTCCCGTCCGCGCCGAGGTGGTATCCCGCCAGGCGTGGAAGGAACGGGCCCAGGCTTCAGGCCTGGGTGACTACCAGGTGCAGACGCTGCTAAAAATGTTCGACTATTACGAGCGCTACGGGTTTTGGGGCAACCCGCGCGTCTTGAGTTGGCTGCTCGGCCGCCCGCCGACCCCCTTCGCGGCTTTCGTCGCACGACACAAATGACGTCAGGCGAAGTTGACACTTTTCCCCGCGTAGGCGGGACGAAGCCTCGTGTAGGCGGGACGAAGGACGAAGGACGAACGACCAAGACAACTTTTCGTCGTTCGTCGTTGGTCAAACCCGTAAGGCTACAAACCGATAGCCCTGCGGGTCGGTTTGTGTGTAAACCCATTCAGGAAATTTATGTAAAACTACTTGATTTTTGCCGCGAAATGTGGTATTATATGACATAACGATTTGTCATAAGAATCAAATCCAGGCTTATTTAACATCCTAACGCGGTACGTAGAACTGAATCAAAAGGCTCTTCGTGCCCTCATCCTGGCCTTCACCCCCGCCCCCCTCTCTTTCATGGGTAGGTTTTTGGGGATCGGGACGACAGCAGACTGGACAGCGTCTGAACCTAATCCCCAAGTCGGGTCGCTGGCG
>CAYTNQ010000124.1:0-13095 GCA_964439175.1 uncultured Anaerolineales bacterium
CTTCAATCTGCTCGGCCGTCACGTCGTAACGAGCCAGTTCTTCCGCCAACAACTCACGTTCGACCGCCATAACCTGCTCGTGCAACTCGCGCTCAAACTGCTCGAAGTCCGGTGGACTATCCGCCCATTGGGCACGCCAGTCCAGGACGAATTGTCCCAACCGCTGCATCGCGGGACTTCGCAAAATCGAATTCTCATGGCAAAATTCCATCGTGTAGCCTCCGTGTTGGGTGGAATCTGTGTATAGATCCTTACTTTGCACGGAGGTTTACCCTTTGTCAAATGGCACAGAACAAGTGTGCTCACAATTCTAGAGATGCACCCATATCACATTTGCTCAAAGTCTTCAAGGATTTTTATTGAATTCTCATAGTTTCTACCTTTTGCAGACTCTGATGCCCGTGGGCTCTGAAGCTGGAGCTGATGATGACCACGGGTGTCAGAGGCTCCAGGCCAGCCGAGGCCAAGAAAGGGTTGCCGAACAAATCGGGCAGCTTTCCTCCTATAGAAAAACCCACTTTGCCAATCAAGCTAATTGGCTGTATACTAAGCTCCTCACTTGAGTGGTTATGTTATATTGGGACGCAGCTTTTGGCTCTATTGCACCAGAATAAGCGAGAAGAGTCTCCATGACTCCTGATCTGAGACCCCAGGCATACGAGGCCTTCGATCTGCTGATCGGCCCCATAGCCGCCGATGGCTACCCGGTGACCATCACCCGCTCCCCGGCCGGCGACGCGAAGGGCGTCTGCCGGCTCGACCCCGCCAGTCCCGATTTTCAGGCCGCTTTGCACCGTTTCGAGAGGGGAGAAGCCGACGAAGCATTTCTCACCCAGTTTGGCCACGGCCTGTTTGAACGGCTCTTCACCGGTGAGATCGCCTCCGTCTTCCGCGATAGCCTGGGCCAGGCCAGGGGACAGGGCAAGGGCCTGCGGGTGCGTCTGCGCCTGGAGCCGCCGGAACTGGCGGCCTTGCCCTGGGAATATCTGTACGACCCCCAGGCGGATTTCTTCCTAGCTATTTCCCCCGAGACCCCGCTGGTGCGCTACGTGCCCATGCGCAGCCCCACCCGTCCCACAGCCGTCACCCCTCCGCTGCAGGTCCTGGTCGTCATTTCCAGCCCCAGCGACGCGCATCCCCTGAACGTGGAGCAGGAAAAAGGCATCATCCAGGGCGCCCTGCGCGAGCGGGTGGAGCAGGGATTGGTGCAATTGCGTATCCTCGAGCGCGGCCTCGTGGCCGAGATCAGCCAGGCCATGCGTGATTTCCGCCCGCACATCTTCCACTTCATCGGCCACGGCCAGTTTGAAGATGACGAGGCCTTCGTCTTGCTGGAGGACGAGGATGGTTATGCCCTGCCCATGGATGAACGCGCCTTCCGCGAGTTCTTCTTAGGTATCCCCGAGGCGCGCGTGGCGGTGCTCAACGCCTGCCAGACGGCCACCACCTCGTCGGCGCAGCCGCTGGCCGGGCTGGCGCCGCGTATCTTGCAGCGTAACCTCTCGGCGGTGGTCGCCATGCAGTACCCCATGCCTGACCGGGCAGCACTGGTCTTCTCGCGCGAGTTCTACCGCAGCCTGGCCCTGGGCTACCCGGTGGACGCGGCTATGGCCGAGGCGCGCAAGGGCATTTTCCTGGAAGTGGGGGGCGATGCCCACGATTGGGGCATCCCGGTGCTCTTCTTGAGAGCGCAGGATGGCCAACTGTTTGATGTTCAATCGCTGCCGGGCCACGTCGAGCTCGACCTGCTCAAGCCAGAAATACCTCACTTGCCTTTTGAACCGGAAACGGTCTTGATCCCCGCCGGCCCATTTTTGATGGGCAGCCTGGAAGGTGAAGATGTGCCGGAAGTTGAGAAGCCCCAGCATGAAGTCGACGTGCCCACCTACCGCATCGGCAAATATCCGGTGACCAACGAGCAGTACGCAGAATTTGTTAAGCAAACCAAACACCCCGCCCCCCAAAAAGCAGGGTGGTTTGGCAAAAATCCACCCAAAGGCAAACTCGACCATCCCGTCGTCGGGGTGAGCTGGTACGACGCCCGGACTTATTGCCAGTGGTTGAGCGAGAAAACAGGCCGGACCTATCGCCTGCCAAGCGAAGCCGAGTGGGAGAAGGCTGCCCGGGGGACTGACGGCCGGATTTACCCCTGGGGAGATGCCTGGGATGCCGGCCGCTGTAATTGTTCCAGCGGCCAGACGACGCCGGTTACTGCTTATCCGGCGGGCCAAAGCCCTTTCGGGTGCTGCGACATGCTCGGCAACGTTTGGGAATGGACCAGTACCCTCTGGGGGACGGATTGGAAAAACCCCGACTACAGTTATCCCTATCGGGCCGACGACGGGCGAGAAGACCTGGAAGCAGATGCAACCTTTCACCGCCTGTTTCGCGGCGGTTCCTTTGGCGATGAGGTGGCCCAGTTAAGGTGTAGCACCCGCCGCTGGTATGCCCCCGATCACGCCGACAAGGCGCGTGGCTTTCGGGTGGTTTTAGAGATTGTCTGAAACTGAGAGCATAAACCATTTATGGCCGAACAAGCAAACGATCTCGATTGGAAGACCATCATCCGGCGCATCAAAGCCGGCAAATGCACCCCGATCATCAGCTATCAGGTCACCGGTCACCATTTTTCCGACCAAAAATCTGTGGTCAAAGCCTGGGCGGATGAGGTCGGCTACCCCCTGGCCGATCATGACAATTTGACCCGCGTGTCCCAATACGCCAGTGTCACCAGCCGCGACGTTCTCTCGGCTAAAGAGGAGTTCCTCGATTTTTTAAAGCAGCGTTTGTTAGCCCAGGCCAGGGACGAGCAGCCGGAGGACCAGGGTGCTTTCCTGGATACCCTGGAAGATGAATTGATGGATCTGACTTTCTCTGAAGTCGCATCGCGCCTGGGTTACCCCAGTTACGAAAACGAATTGGACAACCCCTTGCGTGTTTTGGCCGAACTGCCCCTGCCCATTTATCTGACCACTAATTTTGCGACCTTTATGGAAGAGGCGCTCAAAGCGGCGGGCAAAGAGCCCCGGACGGAGATCTGTTACTGGCACGAGGATCTGGAGGGTGATGTTCCTTCTGTTTTTGAGGAGGACCCGGACTATCAACCCAGCGTGGAGACGCCCCTGGTATATCACCTGCACGGCCTCGATGTCTCCCCTTCTTCCCTGGTGCTGACTGAAGATGATTACCTGGATTTTCTGGTCAAAGTCTCCCAGGATCCCGACGCGATTCCCAGCCGCGTGGCTCAGGCCCTGGCCGACTCATCGCTCCTGCTGCTGGGGTACCGGTTGCAAGGTTGGGATTTCAGGGTGATTTTTCGCGGCGCGATCACCACCCGGCGTTCCAGCCGCCGCCTGCTGAGCTTATCTATTCAGCTCGTGCCGGACGAAGAAGGAGTAAAAAACCTCGAGGATGCCCAGGAGTACTTGCGGCGCTATTTTGACAATGCCAACTTCGAGATTTATTGGGGTGATGCGCAAAGCTTTATGCAAGAGCTATGGGAGCAGTGGGAGGACTAAGGATAATCGTGACGAACTCAGCCAAACCCCCTTTGGGTGCAGACAATCCCTATGTTGGCCCCCGGACCTTTGAGGAGAAAGACAGCCGATTCTTCTTTGGTCGGGAACGAGAAGCCAGAGAACTCCTGTCACTGGTCATTTCCGAACCGTTGGTCTTATTCTATGCCCAATCCGGGGCGGGCAAGAGTTCGCTGGTTAATACCCGCCTGATACCCGGCTTGCGAACGGAAAGGTTCGAGGTCTTGCCCATCGGCCGGGTCAGCGGCCAGTTGCCGGCACATATCACCCAGGTGGACAACATCTTTGTCTTCAATCTCCTCCTCAGCCTGGACCAGAGCCGCAGGGAGGCTGAGCATTTAACTCACACCACGCTCACCGACTATCTTCAAGGACACAAGCCTGAGCCCATTGCCGATGACGACTACCAAGAGCCGGCCCGCGTCCTCGTCATAGACCAGTTTGAAGAAATCCTGACCACCCACCTGGACCGGTGGCAAGAGCGAGAGGGCTTCTTCCGGCAACTGCGCCGCGCCCTCAAAGACGATCCCTTATTGTGGGTGGTGCTGACCCTGCGCGAAGACTACGTGGCCGCCCTGGACCCCCACGCCCGGCTATTGCCGGGCAAACTCCGGGCGCGCTTCCGCATGCAGCGCATGGGCTACAAGGCCGCTCTGGAAGCGGTCAAAAAACCGGCCGAGCAATATGGTCGCCCCTTCGCCCCAGGCGTCGCCGAAACCCTGGTCGATAACCTGCGCCAGATCCGCATTCACGGCCAGGCCGAGCCTCAGAAGGGCCAATTTGTCGAACCGGTGCAATTACAGGTGGTCTGTTATCAACTGTGGGAGAACCTGAAAGCGCGACCACCCGCCGAAATTACCCAACACGACCTGCAAGAGTTAGGCGATGTGGATAGGGCCCTGGCGCAATTTTACGAGCAGGCCATTGCCCGAGTGTTGGCTGAAACCAGCGAATCTGAGATTCAACTGCGCAATTGGTTCGAGCGTCAATTGATCACCGAATCTGGCACCCGGGGGACAGTTTACCAGGGGCCGGAAAAGACGGGTGACCTGGCCAACCGGACGGTTGAGTTGCTGGCCAACCAGTTTCTGCTCCGAGCCGAAATCAGGGCTGGGGGGACGTGGTATGAGCTGGTGCACGACCGCTTTGTCGAGCCCATTCTACATGCCAACCTGGCCTGGCGCTTGGGACAAAGTGACCTGGTGCAGGCAGCCCTGGCCTGGGAGGCTTCGGGCCGGGACGAGAATCACCTGTACCAGGGCTGGCGGCTCAAATCAGCCCTGGTCAGCGCCAGCCAGCAAAAGCTGGAACCCCTGGTGGCAGAGTTTTTGGCCGCCAGCGAAAAGTTCAATCAGGCCCTGGAAGAGAAAGAAGCCCTGCGCCAGCGTGAATTGGAACAGGCCCAGGCCCTGGCCGAGGCGGAGCACCGGCGGGCTGAAGAACAAGCCCGAGCCACCAAACGCCTGTTTCGACTGGCCATCGCCCTGGCCGCAGTGTTTGTGGTGGCGGTGGTGGCGGCTCTTTTTGCCTGGACCCAGCAGCAACGAGCCCAGATGCAAGAGGGAATCGCGCGGGAACAGGCCGCGGCCGCGCTGGCTGCAGAGAAGACAGCCGAAGCGCGTCGCGTGGAAGCAGAGGATGCCCAGGCCAAAGCGGTTGCCGCCCAGGCGACGGCCGAAGCTGAGCGCGAAGCCGTCAGCCGTCAAAGCCGTACCCTCCTGGCCGAACTGCTGGCGGCTCAGGCTCCCCGTATCGTGGATCAGACCAACAATACTGAGTTGGCGGCCTTACTCAGCATAGAAGCTTTGCACTTGAACCGCAATGGGCAGGAAAACGTCTACGTCCAGGAGTTGATTGATAATTCGCTCCGGCGCATCCTGGCAACCCCATATTTTAACACCATCTTGACTGGCCCCGAGGACAAGGTTAATTCAGTGGCCTTCAGCCCCGATGGATCGGTTCTCGCCTCGGGGGGCGATGACCGGGCCATCCGTCTCTGGAATATGCGTGATCCGACTCTTCCTCCTACCCTCTTGACTGGCGAGGCTAAGGTCAATGCCGTGGCCTTTAGCCCGGATGGTCTGACCCTGGCCTCAGGCGGTGATGACCAGGCCATCCGCCTCTGGGATGTGCGCGATCCAACTGCTTCGCCAATCCTCCTGACCGGCCATCAGGGTAGAGTTAATTCATTGGCTTTCAGCCCGGATGGTCTGACCCTGGCCTCAGGCGGTGATGACCAGACCGTCCGCCTCTGGGATGTGCACACCCCAACTACTCCTCCTGACGTTCTAAGTGGCCACGAAGGTAAGGTAACTTCGGTCGCCTTCAGCCCCGATGGCCGAACTCTGGCTTCGGGCGGTGATGACCAGGTCATCCGCCTGTGGGATGTGCGCAACCGGACCGCTCCTCCCACGCTTCTGACCGGCCACGAAGGTAAGATCAATTCGTTGGCCTTCAACCCCGGGGGGCGGACCCTTGCCTCCGGGAGCGATGACCAGACGGTCCGTGTATGGGATGTGCGCGACCCGACGGCTCCTCCCGTCGTCTTGACCGGTCACCAGGATTGGGTCACTTCGGTCGCCTTCAGCCCGGATGGGCATACCCTCGCCTCCGGGAGTGTTGATCTGAGCGTCCGCCTGTGGGATGTGCACGACCCGACGGCTCCCTCCATCCTCCTGGCGGGGCACAAGGATACGGTTGCTTCGCTGGCTTTCAGCCCGGATGGATCGTCTCTCGCCTCCGGGAGTTATGATCGCACCATCCATCTGTGGGATATGCACCCCTCGGCGGCCGCTCCTCCTCCCCTGACAGGCCACACAGATTGGGTCCGGTCGGTGGCTTTCAGCCCGGATGGACATAGCCTCGCCTCCGGGAGTAATGACACAACGGTGCGGGTGTGGGATGTGCGCGACCCGGCTGCCCAGCCTATCGTCCTGGCCGGCCCCGAGGATGGAGTCAATTCGGTGGCTTTCAGCCCGGATGGACAAACCCTCGCCTCTGGGAGTGCTGACCTGACCATTCGCCTCTGGGATGTGCGTGATCTGACCGCCCCTCCCACCCTCCTGACTGGCCACAAGAATGGGGTCAGGTCCGTCGCCTTCAGCCCCGATGGGCAGACCCTGGCTTCCGGGGGAGATGACCGGCACGTCCTTGTGTGGGATGTGCGCGACCCGGCCCCCCAGCCCATCGTCCTGGCCGGCCACGAGGATACGATCAGTTCGGTCGCCTTCAGTCCCGATGGAAATACCCTTGCCTCTGGCAGTTTTGATGGAACCATCCGCCTCTGGGATGTGCGCGATTTAACTGCTTCCCCCATCCTCCTGACGGGTCACCAAGATCGAGTCAGATCGGTGGCCTTCAGCCCCGACGGGCAGACCCTGGCTTCCGGGGGGGATGACCAAACTGTCCGTTTGTGGGATTTGCGTGATCCGACCACTCCGCCCACCGTCCTGACCAGCCTGGATGCCAAGGTGTTGTCGGTCGCCTTCAGCCCCGACGGGCTGACCCTGGCTTCCGGGGGGGATGACCAAACCATCCGTTTGTGGGATTTGCGCGATCCGACCGCTCCCCCCATTCTCTTGACCGGCCACACAGATTGGGTCAGTTCAGTCGCCTTCAGTCCCGATGGGCAGACCCTCGCCTCTGGCAGTTATGATCACACCCTCCGCTTGTGGGTTGCCCAGATTGATAGATTGGTCGAAATCGCCTGCCAGCAAGTGCGCCGGAACTTGACTCAGGATGAGTGGGAACGCTATTTGGTAGGTGAACCTTATCATCAGACGTGCCCTAATTGGCCGGTCCATCCGAGTGTAAGGCAGACGGTCCCTTAACAGCTTCGGTCGCCAGGCCGACAGCCGGGATCAATAATCAGCGTCCAGGTCGCACTCTCCTCGCTGACCTGAATCGGGCGAGCTGTGGGCTCCCAAACCTGATTTTCCGGGGTGCTCCAGTCCTTCTCGCGCGTAGGTACTCCCCTGATGACCGTGATTTTCCATCGGTACTCCATGCCATAAGCTGGGTTGGGGTTGCTGTCGTATTTGTAAGTGAAGACTTTTACCCAGGCGACATCAATGGGCGTACTGAAATCATTATAGTTATTCCATATCTCTACCTGGAAGAAATCATTGGTTCCCAGAGTCCTGTCCCACGTCCAGGCCAAATCCAGGCGAGTTTTTATTGAGACGGCGGTGCCGTCTAGCGGTTCGATGAGTTTAGGAGCAGGAGCTAAGGTAGCTGGCTGGATGATGGTGGGCACCCTCGATGTGGAGATAGGTGTAGATATAGGTGTGGATGTAGGTACAAGGGTAGGAGACGGTGTTATCATTGGTGTGGGGGTTGGTGTGCCCGCTTCGCCCGGTTCGAAGATCACTTGAGCGATGCTGCCGGGCGCCAAGTCAATCGTAAGGCTCGTGCCCAACCCCTCGGGGGTAATGATGTAGCGCCCTGGCCATATCGGCGCGAACTCCAACGCATCGGGACCGTACTCCGTCTTACTGCCGACGAAGTTGACTGTACTCCAGCCGCCGTCTGCGGCACTGATGGTCACCGGCAGGCCGACCTCTCCCCGCACCCAGACTCGCACTGCGCTGCTCCAGCCACCTTGAATGGTGATCGGGGTCAGTTCGCGCCCAAGCCAGCCTGTGGCGGAAGGGGCGGACGTGGGGGCCAATGGCAGCATGCCAGTTGCGGCAGCGTAAGCTCTGCCACTAGCAACCACCAGCAACCCCAAAACAATTAATCCGATTTGTAAAGAATAAGTGAAATCTCTTGGTCTCATAGACCTACCCCGGGCAGTCAAAACCAACGGGATCAAAATCATCACCTATAAGGCGATTTACCTCGCCTTCCGGCCGGAAGGCTTGAACGGTGAAAGGTGCGATACGCCCGGTGGGGAGTCAAGCTCGCTATTGTCGGCCGGGTGAACCAAGGAACCCTATATTCATTATATATTATTTTAACCTGCTATGTCAATATCGCTAGCTCTGCGGATTCAGAAATCAGGGCTTGACAAAAGGTGTTTCTTGTTGTATAATCTATATCGTAAAATTACGATGAATAGGTGGTGAAGATGATGGCGATAATTCAGGAGCGGACGACTGCAGCAACGCCGGGCGGGGATGAGCCTGGAGGTGATCCTATGCGAATGGTGACGGTAACTCGGGAGCCGGTGAGCATACCTGCCGCCTGCTGTACCTTGGACATCTCCGGCGCCGAGCAAGAGCGGCTGGTAACTATGTTCAAAGCGCTGGGAAATCCTACCCGGTTTGAGATCATGAAGTACCTGGTGACACATCCCGGTTGTATCACCGGTGACATCGTGGACTTTTTACCCCTGGCCCAGGCAACGGTTTCGCAACATCTCAAAGTCTTGCGTGAGGCAGGTTGGATTAGCGGAGAGATTGAAGGTCCAGCCACCTGCTACCAACTGAACGAAGAAAACATCGCCTGGTTCCGGGAGAAGGTGGGTGAAATATTCTGAGCCCGGCGTTGATTTTTTTAAGCACAATTATCGTGAAAATACGATTTAACAAAGGAGGAAACAACCATGCTCGACCAAATCTTTGAGATCGGCAATTTTATCCTGAACGCTCTCTGGCACATCTGGCCATACTTGCTGATTACCATTCCCCTGGCGGTTGCGGTGCGAATGTCCGGCGCCTCCCAATACATTAGCCGGGCTTTTCAGGCCCGGCCTGTCATCGCCATTTTCCTGGCGACAGCCGTAGGAGCCTTCAGCCCCTTCTGTTCCTGCGGCGTCATCCCGGTGATTGCGGCAATGTTGATTGGCGGCGTGCCGCTGGCTCCAGTCATGTCTTTCTGGATAGCCTCCCCCTCCATGGATCCGGAGATCTTCTTCTTAAGCGTGGCCACCATCGGCTGGGAGTTAGCTGTGTGGCGATTGGGGGCGACCTTGGTGCTCAGCTTGAGCGCCGGTTTCATCACCCACTTCCTTACGCAGCGAGGCTGGCTCGGTCGGCAAATTCTGCGCGAACGACCAGCGACCTCGACGCAAAGCACGGGGTCTCTCATAAAAAGCGGCTGGCGGAAAGTCAAAGACGGCCTGGTCCTCTCGTCCATGGCAGGTTTCATAGCAGGGCGTGCCCTTCAACCCTCTGGCGTAGCCTGCTGCAGCTCTGCCGCCGAGATTACACTGACCGACAACCGGGAACCGGCTCCCCGGCCGGCTTCAAACTGTGGCTCTACTGCCGCCGAGGGGAGCAGTTGCAGCATCAGGCCCGCCTCTATTCAACGCCGTCTGTTGGACGAAACCTGGAGCGCCACACTGATGGTGGCTAAATTCATGGCGCTGGCCTTCTTCCTGGAAGCGTTGATTACGCTGTACGTGCCTTCCGAGTGGATCGCCGGCCTGTTGGGACCTGACAACCCATGGGCAGTTGCTACCGCGGCTTTAATTGGTGTGCCGGTATACACCAGTAACCTGGCGGCGCTGGCAATGGTCGGTGGTCTCTTAACTCAGGGCATGAACCCGGCTGCCGCCCTGGCTTTCCTGGTCGCCGGTCCCACAACCACCATCCCGGCCATGGCAGCCGTCTGGGGGTTAACCTCACGCCGGGTGTTTGTGCTCTACGTTGCCTTCTCGCTGGTGGGGGCAGTAGGCATGGGCTATCTTTACGGCCTGATCCTTGCCCTGTCCTGACAATGTGATATACTCTTCACTGTAATGACCGATGCCACCTCCCAATTTCCCAGTTTCCCAACCCCCATCCTTCCAACCTTCCAGGAGAAACGCTTATGAGAAATCTGCCGAAGCCTATCACCCGCCGCCAGTTCGTGCACCTGGCACTGGTCGGCGCAGCCACCACGCTGGTGGAGGCCGCCTGTCAAAGTTCCACTGCTTCGACACCGACTCTGCCAGCCCCTTCGCCCACGCCTGAACCCATTGCCACAGCCACGACGGCCCCCTCCCCAACACCTGAGGTCGTGGCTACCCTTCCGCCACTTCCTAAGGACACACCGGCAGTGCTCACGAATCGCAACGACCCGAACTACAATGTGCGCTACTACAAATCACTCTCTCCTGTGGACCACGAAGCCTGGCGACTCAAGGTGAGCGGCCTGATTGAAGAACGAATCAACTTTAGCCTGGACGATTTGCTATCTTGGCCGCAAATGGAGCAGATTTCGCGCATGAAATGCGTGGAGTGTTGGTCGTATAAAGCCAAGTGGGGAGGCTTTTCTTATACCACGTTGGCCGAGCGCGTCAAGCCCAGGCCCGAGGCGACCCACGTCCGCTTCGACTGTGCCGATGACTACTGGGAGATTGCTTCTATCGAAGAGTTGAGCGCTCCGCGCGTGATCTTTGTGCTCAGGATGAACGATGACCTGTTACTGGATGAATACGGCGCGCCACTGCGGATGATGTTCCCCGCCAAGTACGGCTACAAATCGGCGAAAGCGGTCACATCCATCACCTTTACCGACCGGGGCGGCGCCGGCTATTGGCCCACAGTTGGCCCTTACACGGGGCACGGCGACATCCAACCTGGCTTTGACTACCCGCAGGACCTGCCCGGCGAGAGAAAGGAGATCGACGGCGGCGAGATCACAAATTACTGAACTAACTGGTCGCCTATCACTGCCCGCAGTAGACAGACGAGAGTGAGAAGTAGACAATCCCGTTGAACTACTCGCTAGGCTGTTGGCTTTGTGATATAATATGAGCAGACCCGTGATAAGGATAAGGTGAAAGATGACCGAGACCGTTAAAGCCGTATACGAGAACGGTGTATTGCGTCCCCTACGTCCTTTGAAACTGCGAGAGCGCCAGACCGTGCGTCTCCAGATTGTACCAGAGGAGCTAACAGACAGTGAGGACGAAGACGCAATTCGCATGCTGATCGAGGCAGGAGTGCTCACGCCACCGCCAGGTCGCTCCCACGTGGAGCCAATCTCGGAGCAAGAGCGCCGTGAACTGGCCGATAGGCTGGGCAATGCACCAGGCAAGCCCCTTTCAGAGATCATCATTGAAGATCGAGGGGAGCGGTGAGCCTGTACTTCCTGGATAGCAGCGCCCTGGTCAAGCGATATGTTACCGAAACCGGTTCCGATTGGATCAGAGTCCTTACCGATCCAGCCGCGCGCAGTCCTCTGATCGTAAGCACGCATCACCTGGGTAGAGGTGCTTAGTGCCCTGGCTCGTCGTCAGCGTGAAGGGAGCATCACATCTGGCGATGTCACCCGGGCAATCGAAACTTTCAGCTACGACCTCGATATGCAATATCAGGTAGCCGAGGTGGATGCAGCAGTGACCAGCGCTGCAGGGAATTGGTCATCCAACATCCCCTGCGTGCTTACGATGCGGTGCAGCTAGCCTCGGCACTTCGTGTTCAAGCAGACCTGGCACGAACAGAAGTCACATCGTTAACGTTTCTCACGGCTGACGACCGCTTAATCGCCATCGCCCAGGCCGAAGGTCTGCGCACTGACAACCCCAACCGTTACCCTTGATCCTTCTTTATGCTCACTCAATTTGGAAGAGAGCCGGCGTTGTAAGCCAATATCCACTCCCAACCGCAGCCGCCGTAGTAGCACCGCGCTGGGCCGGCCACTCCGGCGACCAGCAGCTCATCACGGTCCCCGCTCAGGCTCACGACCCGGACGTCGGTCCGGCCCTCCTGCCGCCGGGCGTAGAGCAGGCGGCCTCCGTCGCTGGACCAGCGGGGCCAGCCGTCCATTGCCTCACCGGGGTGGGTCAGTTGTCGGGCTTCGCCTGTTTGCGGGTTGACGACGTAGACGGCCCGCCCATCGAGGGTGCTTTCCAACGTCCGGCCATCGCCGCTGGCGTGGGGTGAGGCGGGCACGGCAACGTAGGCCAACCAGGCCCCATCCGGGGACTAGGCCGGGCATCGGCGCCGACTGGGGCGGTGCGAAGGTCGGGGCCTGGCAGGCTGCCAGTGTGACCAGAAAGAGGGTAGCCCCGGCTATCCGTAAACTTTGCATTTTGGGTCCCTCACGGATTAGCACACATTCCTCTTCGACTGCCTGTATTCGTTACCCTACACCCCGACATGTCATTTCGACCCGCGCAGCGGGGAGAAATCCCTATAGCCTCCCATAAAAAGAGACTGAGCACCGGACGAACACCCGGCTATTGTCTAAGATAATGGCTCTGATCTGCTTCCCAAAGCTGCCGAATAGTGTGTCGTCTCAGGGATTTCTCGCTATCGCTTGAGATGACACGGGGGTGTAGGGTAACGAGCTGCCTGGACATATTATAACATATTGCCAGGCCGGGTCTGTCCCTCAGTAAGGCATCGGTTGGCCAACGTCTGCCCAACGCAACCTGGTTGACGATGGGAACGGACGCGTCATTACCGGCCCTGTCCCGCATTTCCTCGCCATGCCCTAATCTCCCTCAGGTGAGGGCTCGGCAATCATTGGCTGGTGTATTCCACAGTTAATATCGCGCTAGCGGGCACGGCCCAGCGTCTGCCGGACAGGCGGAGCCGGCATCCCAGCGCGAGGCTGCGCGCTGGTACTGGGCGGCACATCCAGCCGGAAGCCCTCGACGATGGCCGAGTAGGTGGTCAGCAGGGAT
>CAYTNQ010000125.1:0-13039 GCA_964439175.1 uncultured Anaerolineales bacterium
ATCGAGCTGAGACTGAGTATAGTACCTGGCATCGCCGCGAGTGTCATTATGGTATTGAGAATGGTCGTCATCGGAGAGCCCGCCAATAGAACCATGGTCGATATCGGCATCATTAATAGCTGAGGCATCGACGTGGCCATCTGCATCGAGCTTGATCCCCTTTCCGGAGTCGGCGGCGCCGGCTGAGGTTACGGTAAAGGCAGAAGGCTCACCGGTCTTCTCGCTGTGCGCCTTATCGACGGCGTCTTTCACCTGGGCGGCAGTGGAGACGTTGGTCCCGTCATCCACGCTCTCAGCTTTGTCGACCCGGCCGTCATCATCGGTGTCATAGGTAGATTTCTGCATGTCGCCGGATCCGGCAGAGATAAACTCCAGCTCAGCCTCGCCAGATGCAACGGCTACTACCTTGCCCGCCTGTCCGGAATAGCCGCTCGGCGTATCGGTCAGCCCGGTGAAGGAAGCCGACGTGCCGCCGGTACCGCTGGTGTCAACACCGCTGATGATATAGTCGACCTTATCCGCAACGGAAGCGTCGCCCTCGATGACGCCGCCGGCTTCGAGGGTAATGACCTCAGGGTGAAAATACGACTCGCCGGCCGCCAGCTCCAGGTCTTTGGAGCACAAACGCCTGGAGGTTCCGCCCGACTTCTTCTTGTAGAGGTTGAACGTGACGGCAGAGGTGTGGGTATTGACCAGGATGATGGTCTTGACGATGGCCTGCTGGCCGGTGGGGCAGGTATAGAGCGTCGCCTTCGACCCGCTCAGTTGCCCGTCTGCCTGTTCCTTAATCGCCAGTGCCATATTATACTCCCAGAATAGCTAGTATCTCCGTATCAGTAATCGACTCACCAGAGAGCTTAAACCAGTCAATAGTATAGATGTAGAGGGCCTGAAGGTCAGTTCGGTAGAATAGCTGCCTCTCGTCCGGAGAGGCAGGAAACGAAGTACCTCTATTGATTGTATGGGTAGATTCGTCAACCCACTCCTCCTGCGTGCCTTCCACACCGATGTGCGTGTGCTTGATGCCCGACTTGGCCACTAGGTGAAGCTCTCCCTTCCGGAAACCTTGCTCTGCTGCCGCTCCCTGGGGAGAGACCGCGCTTTGTTCGTGGCCCTGTTCGGCTTGAAGAAGAACGGGAACTTGAGCGGAAAGCGGAAGAGCTTAATTACCACGCTGCGCCTCCTCCATCCTATCTTTAATATATTTTGGAAGGCGCTCCACACCTATTTCTTTAGTTGATGACGATATAACTGCCTCATTTTCCTTATATAGGTTTTTAACAACGGCTTCATAGACAACACTTTCACCATTCTTTCTAAGCGTGATAGTTTGGCTTCCATCAGAGTGGTGCTCACAATGCATCTTATTAAAGTTGCCGCTATATAGCATTTTAAGTACTTTGTTCATACAGTTACCTCGTACCCATTTCCAGCGACACTTAAGTCACAATTATGATTCGCCCTATTATACGTGAACAATTCCATCTCCTCGCCAGCAGCTACCTTATACGGCTTTGAGAACGTAGCAATCGCCCCACCATTACCACCTATATATACTACAGGGGTGCCATCTATCTCCATTCTTAGCTCACACATCTGGTCTTTATCTCTATCAGCAGCAGCACTGCCAAACGACTTACCGCTAATGCATGTAATGAATAAAGCCTTACCCGCGGGGACTGTATACGAAGCAGCCACATAGCTTCCAGTTGCGACATTAGCCGTGGTAGCATCAAAGTCCTTATCAGTGCCCTGCTCAGCGGCCCATCCTGGTTGCAGGTTAATGCCGATGCTCTGCGCGTAGATATCGATGGTGACATTGCCGATACTCTGAGCCGCCAGGTCGATAGAAAGATTCCCGATGGTCTGCGCCGTGATATCGACGGAAAGGGACTCCAGGCTCTGTGCGGCAATATTCATCGAGATATTGCCCACACTCTGCGCGGCGATATCTATCGCTATATTGCCGATGGTCTGGGCCACGATATCAACGCTGAGGTTGACATACTGTGCCTGGATATCCACCGGGAGCATCACCTCGGAGCCGGTGATGTGGATCTCCACCTGGCCCGGCTCGAAGTCGTACTGCTTGCTCCGCCCGATGGTGAAGTTGAGGATGCCGCTGCCGACCTCGTTGGTGACAAAAAAGCGGTAGAAGGGACCGGTGATCTTCCGGTACTTGGTGATATCCTGTGGAGAGTTCTCCGGCTCGTTGAGCCGGATATAGACCTCGACGCTGGAGTCCTTGGGATTCTCCAGGAAGATCTGCGAGCCGGTTATCGTGTACTCGACGGTATCGCGGGCGACGGAGGTGTCGATGCTCACAGTCTTGATTAGCTCGGGTTTCTGGGTCCGCAGCGTCTCGCTGATAAGCACCTCGGGGGGGCTGAGCTCGAGGGAGGACGATTCGACGCCGACCTTGAAGCCGACGGTGCCGGCGAGCAGCGCTGCGATGGCAGTTTCCAGGCCGCCCACGTCAGCTCCTCGCCAGCTTGTATTTCCTGCCGGTGGCCCACGCCTGCATCTTCTTGCCGGCGGCGGTACCGGAGAATTTCACCACGACCTTCTGTCCCGGGAAGACCCAGAACTTCTTCATCGAGCCGTTATCTGGATAGTAGGCGGCGCCAGTGGGGTTTGCCTTGTAGCCACCGAGGATATAGTCAACCCCTTCTTCGGCGGCTCTCCGCTTGGCGACCACGCCGTATCCGGATGAGATGGTGGTATCGATACTGTAGAGCACGTTGTCGATCTCCCACCACTCGTCCTCCTGGCACTCACGGAGCTCGACCTCATCGGCCGACGCGGTGGCCATTTTTTCATTGTACAGGTCCAGGCCACCGATGAGCTCGATGGAGAGGGCCGGCTTGAAGGTCTTGTGGATCCCCTCGAGGACCTCATGGGCTATCGCCAGAATCTCTTCACGTTCCATCATGTCACCACCATTTCGGTTTATACTGATAGGCGAGCAGCAGGACGACCAGGAGGGCGCCGATGCCGATGATCCACGGCAGGGCGGCCAGGCCCATGTATCCCACCTCGGCGGGCGGTTTTATCACCTCCTCGCTCACCCGGTAGAGCTTCCAGGCGCTTATCAGGGCGAAGATGCCGATCGCCGCCGCGACGGCGATGGCGATAATCACCAGAGGAGCCAGCCTCTTCTCGAAGTAGACCTCGGCGGTCGTGTCGCTGATCGCTATCCGGTTGCCCCACAGCGCCACGCCTTTCGCCGAGAGCTGTTCATCGATGAACTTGCTCGCTCCTCCGGGTATCGGCAACCTGGTTTCCAGGCGCAGAACGCCCCTGCTCCCCTCGGCAAAATCCTGCTCGTACTGCCCCAGTGCGGTGAAGTCGGACGCTCCACCTTCAGCCACAAGGATCATGAGAATTGCGCCTTATGGCTATTTGAGCAGTGATTGCCTTATCCTGTTGATGGCTAAGTCAAAGTAGCTGTTAGCCGTTCCGGCAGCCGAAGCTCCGTTGACCATGACGGCGATCCACTGCCGCTCGAGCACCGGGACCGGTGCCGCTACGTTCAGCCTGGCCATCTTATCCCTGTCCTGGAATTCCTTGCATTTCAGGTAGATCGCCGGACCGTAAACGGTGCGCTTGTCCTGCTCGGAGCTGTCCCGGACCTCGATCTTGATTAGGTCGGTGCTGGCATTCTCGGTGGCCGACGTATCCTTCAGGTAGACACTGAACGTGTGCCCAGCCTGAAGGACATGGCCGATGCCGACGGGGACCTGGTACTTATATAGATCGCTCCAGGAGCTGGCGGTGGCATTCGCCTTGGTTATATTCGAGTCTTGATCGGTAAGGTCAAAGGGTTCATCTAAAATACCGCGCTCATTAGCCACAGGCTTCCTCCTTTCATTCTTATTGGGTAACGCCATAGGAGGCGTTGATATAGTCGCCGATTGAACTGAACGCCTGTACCGCGCTCTCGTCCTTTTTGGTCGCGGTGGCGCCAGGTGTTGCCGCATGGTCCTCGGTCGTCCCCTGCGGCTGGATTTTAAACAGGTCGTCGCCCCTGAGCTCCATGGCCAGGGTCGTGAGGGAGACGGTAAGTCCCAGGAGTGCCAGAAATGCGTAGTTCATGCTACACCCGCGAGAGGAAAAATCTCTGGACCAGGGCCATGATCGTCAGGGCGACCACGATGGTGAGAACGAGCCCGAAGTTTATTTTCATATTGGTTTCCTCCTTCTACAGTATTCACTCTGGCCTCATGACTTCTTCGGCAGGTTCTGCTTGCTCAGCCAGTTAGCCAGCATCACGCCGGCGACGACAACGCCGATCATGACGACAATGCCCCAGATATTTTTTGTGCTCATTGTGCTCATTCGCAACCTCCTTCCAGTTTAAGTGCTCTAGACTTCACTCTACTAGTGCTGTACCATCAAATTAAAGAGTGCAACATGCGATTACTGAAACTCACTTTCAAAATATTTCACCGCTTTCACACAGGAGCCCGCTGTGACCCAGGAGAATGAGCCAAAAGTAGTTGATAGCGCGGGCGAACCGGTAGGAACCGGCTCGGCGTCTCCGGAGCAGCTGCGTGAGATCGAAGAAGGCCGGTACTACACAGCGAAAGAGCTGAGCAGCAAGATCAACTACTCTATTCAGTGGATCGCCTGGATGTGCCGCAACGGGCGTATTCAGGCGGTAAAACCATTCGGCGCCCAGTGGCGCATTCCCAGGAGCGAGGGTGACCGAATCATCTCCCAGGGGCTGCCGGCGATACCACGGCCGCAGCCACCGAAGCCGCAAGACGATGACGACGTGGTGAGAATCAGAGTATCCAAGGAGAAAGCCGAGAAGGTGAGGCCGAAGCAGCCGGAAAGCGAGAAAGAGAAAGGGCTGCTCGACTTTCTCTTCGACTAAGGAGGAGCTATGACCTACAGACAGAACGACAATTTTGACCAGGAAACCCCGACTCCCGGGGGGATATCGCTGGAACGCGGATCCGACGGACAGATCCCGCCGCCGCTGGCCGGCGTCTCCGAGGAGCCGGAGCAGGAGGCGCCCGGCCTGGTGAAGGAGATGAAGAAGGGCGCCATCCCGCTGCCGGCAACGATGGTGAAGGCGCCGCTGCGGACCGCGGGACTGATCGCCACCGAGACCACCGGCTGGGAGGGCTGGGGGTTCTCCGATGAGGAGCTGGAGGATATTGCCAGCGCCTTCCAGGACGCCGGGGTCGAGGTACCGCCCCTGGTCGCCGCCCTGCTGACGCTGAGCGGCGTCGTGGCGGCGAAAGCAGGAGGTTACTATGTCTGGAAAAGGAAAAAACAGCAGGGAAGCACTGAGCGATCTGTCCTTAGAGAATAGCACCGCCCGGGGCGTGCGGCGGCTCATCCTGGAGCTCGTGGAGGTCCTCCCCCAGGTCACCGGAGGCCCGACGGGGATGATCCTCAAGTCTCTCTGGGGAGGGATCCTGCCGGAGGTGCCCGGATTCCTGGAGCAGATCGACCGGGACCCGGAGCTGCAGGACCAGGTGGACACATTGATACGGAGGTTGATAGATGCCTATGGACCTGAAAGTGAAGCGAACTGACCGGGTGTGCATCTCGGGACTGCCCGGTACCGGGAAAACAACGCTGACCAGGTACCTGGCACACCTTGCCAAGCCTGACCTGCTGATCTATGACCCCCTGGCGCAGTACACCGACTTCCCCAGCGAGTGCGTCTATGTGCCGCGGAGCAACAGCCAGGCCGAGTTCGACGAGCAGTGCAAGCTCCTCTGCGCGCGGTCGAATGTTTTATTTATCATCGAGGAGTGCGAGAGGTACATCGGCCAGAGCCAGCAGACGGGTTACTACGCCTTTGACCTGATCAACCGCGGCCGCAACTGGGGGATCGGCATTATAGCGGTCACCCGGCGGATCCAGCGGGTGAGTAAGGACTTCTTCGACCTGTGCCAGCACGTCATCTTCTTCCGCTGCGGGTTGAAGTCGCGGGAGTATATCAGCGACATGATAGGCAAGGAGCAGATGGCCAAGATCCTGAGCCTGCAGCAGTACCAGTTTTTATATTATAACGTCGATACCGAGGAGTCGCGGAAGGCAATGCTCGACCTGGAGATCGAGCAGTCCAGGATCGTCATCGACGATAAAGGAGGCGAGGAATAATGAGGGTAATGATCTGGAGCGTGGCGCCCTGGCTGGGCAGTGCCTATGCCAATAACGGCAGGAATATCGCCCTGGGGCTGAGGGACAAAGGCTACGAGGTGCTGTACCTGGCCTGCTACGGCTTCGAAGGCGGACCCATCGAAGTGAAAGGCATGGAGGGGATACAGGTCTTCGGCGCCCGCCAGGGGACCATGGGTGTTGAGCTGGTGGGCAACCTTATTTATAACCTCGAGATCGACCACGTGATCCAGCACTTCGACACCTGGCAGCTCGGCGACTTTCTGCCGAAGTCGGGGCTCGGGCCGCTGGTCACCTGCTACGCACCCATAGAGAGCGAGACGGTCCCGAAAGCGACACTGCTCGCCTCAGGGGAATGTTTCATCGTAGCGCCCACCGAGGTGGCACAAAGAGGCTGGCAGAAGTACGGCGTGCCGGCGGTGTGGATCCCCCATGGCGTCGATACGGGCACATTCTCGCCCATCAGTGCACAGGAGCGCACATCGCTGCGCGAGGGCTATGCGCTGCCGGCGGATGCCTTCGTCTTCTGTATCGTTGCCCAGAACAACTGGAGAAAGAACCTGGGCAATATGGTCCGGGCATTCACCAGGGTAGTACACCGCTACCCGGGTAAGCCCGTCTATCTGATGCTCCATACCGCCCTCCAGGAGGACCCGGTCCGTCCCACCGGCGCCAGCGATCTGGAGTGGCTTATCAAGCGCCTCAAGATTGATCAGAAGGTCCGTACGCCGATCCAGTGGGCAATGATGTATTTAACTCACCAGGAGCTCGCCCGGGTGTACCAGGTGAGCGATGTCAACCTGTTCGCCACCTGTGCCGAAGGGTTCGGGATGCCGGTGATTGAGGCCGGCGCCTGCGGCGTCCCCTCGATCGTCACTGACTTTGCTGCCTCACCAGAGGTATGCGGCCAGGGCGGCATCACCGTCAGACCGTCGACGAAGTTCGACCGGATGTCCCCGGGAGAGCAGGGTGTCTATCCTTCTCAAAGAGCGGTGGAACAGGCGATGATCAGGCTGATCGATGACAGCGAGCTGCTCGCCGACCTCTCTCACAAAGCCAGACAGAACGCCGAGTCCTACTCCTGGAGCAAGGTGATACAGTACTGGGACTACTATCTCAAAGGTAGGCCCGAGGCAAAGATAAGCCCGGGCAGTATCGTTATTGGCGACAAACCAACCGGAGATACATGAAGGTAGCTTTTATCAACCCGCCCGTCTGGCACCTGCAGAACATCCACTACCGGCTCAATCGCCCCCTGGGAGGACCGGTGCTATGCGCCGTGCTCAACCGCGCTGGTCATGAAGCGCGGTTCATCGATGCCGAGGCGCTGCAGTGGCACGACTTAAATTTACAGCGATTCCTGAAAGAGTTCGACCCGGATGTCGTTGCCACTACCGTTCTCTTTCACAACCGGGAAGCGTGCCGGCAGCTGGCGCAGATCTCCGGATCCAGACGCCTCATCGCCGGCGGCCCCTATGCCGCCACCAACACGCACGATGTCATCGGCTACGGTTATTCAGTCTGTACCAGCGAAGGGGAGCTGGCCATCGAGTCGATGCTCGAGGAGCACCCCCTGGAGCGCCAGGAAGGCGTCAGGATGTTCCTGGCTGACCCGCCGCAGATCGACAATATCCCCATCCCGGACTACGATGCCTGTACACCGGGCGATGACTGGTATGTGGGCAACGAGCCGCGCTTTGAGCTGCCGGAGGCGGTGTCGCTGTGGACGCGTGACTGTCCATACAACTGCATCTTCTGCTCCAACCCGATATTTAAAGGCAAGGTACGCATGATGTCTCCGGAGCGGGTGTACGATGAGCTATCGGTGCTGAAGAAGCGCCATATGAAGCATATTTTCGTCTACTCAGACACCCTCATCGGCGCCGGCTTCAACCAGGACGCCTGGCTCGAGGAGGTGTGCGCCAGAATCGCGCCGCTGCGGCTGAGCTACAAGACCCAGGGGCGCTGCTCACGAAAGGTGAGCCTCTCAACCCTGCAGGCGATGAAGGCCGCCGGTTTCCGTGCGGTGATGTGGGGAATTGAGAGCATGAGCCCCAAGGTGTTGAAAAACCTGCGCAAGGGGATAGAGCCGCTCGATATATCACTCACCCTCCAGGCGAGCAAGCAGGCGGGCCTGCTCAACTGGGGTTTCTTCATGGTTGGCGGCATCGATGAGACCGAGGATGACTTCCAGGCGACCCTCCAGGGAGCGAAGGAGTTTGTCCGCGCCGGCCTGATTGACTTCGGCCAGGTATCGATCATGACCGCCGAGCCCGGGTCTGACCTATGGCAGCTGGCCACAGATGAAGGATGGCTGCCGGCAGAGAGCCCGATGCGCAGCCACTTCCAGCCGTATTTGAATGTTCCCTGGGCCTCCCATGAAGAGCTGCTGCGGCGCCAGCGGCTACTGTCGGAGGTGATCTCACAGTGAAAGTCGAGGCAACCGTGCAGCTCACCCTGAAGGACCGGCAGGTCTTCTGGTGCTGGCACTGCGGGGGCCGCTTCGAACGCAGGATCAGCGATGAGATCTGCAAGATATGCTCGCATATAAAGTGCCCTCACTGCCGGAAGTGTCATTGTGACCTGAGTGAGAGTGAGAAGAGGGTTATAGAGATGGAAGCACGGACCTGGCGCGACCGCTGGGGGCTGCAGTAGTAAAAGTATATAAGGAGGTTGTAATGAAGATATTTGTAACCGGAAGCGAGGGGAAGGCTGGAATACCAATATGCAAACGCTTTGAGGCTGACGGCCACGAGGTCATCCGCTATGACCTGAAGCTGGGCAACGACATCCTGGAGAGCTATAGGTCTGGCGGCTTTTTACCGCTCTCCGGCATCGACGCCGTGGTCTACCTGGCAGCTATACCGTACCCGGACCCGGCGATACCGGAAGAGAGCTACGTAGAGACGAATGTAACGGGGACGCTCCACGTCTGCGAGTCTATGGCCCAGTGGAATGTCCGGTACCTCCTCTACGCCAGCTCCATCGCCGTCTACGGCCTTGACGAGAAATATATCCCTGAGGTAACTCTGCCTGCATACAACTGGTACAGAGAAAGCAAGGTAAAGGCAGAAGAAGTCATACGGGACTATGTCGAGAACTCAGGGCTGTGCGCCGTTATCATGCGGCTGGCATCGCTCGACCAGGAGCCGATAGAGGAGCGGCTGTTCTCCGTGCTCAACACCGATACCCTGGCCGATTTTGTCAGCAGGCGGATAATCGAGCAGCCTGATGGATTCGATATCTTCGACCTCAGGGAGCCGCACGAGAGGGCAGTAGAGCTTCCCTCGGCAGTAATATACTAGGCAGTCATATACTAGGAGTCACCATGAAGTGCATGCTTAACATTACATGGCGTTGCAACCTGGACAACTGCCCCTACTGCTGGGTGCGCCGGGAGATCTCTGACAGGCAGAATGCCCCGGAGCAGCCATGGGAGGAGTGGCTCGCTGCGCTCATGCTGGAGCCTCGCATCAACCATATCGACTTCGTCGGAGGGGAACCACTGATATATCCTTGGTTTCCATTGATGGTGAAAAGCCTGGCTTTGCAGGGGAAAAACTGGGCGCTCACCACTAACCTGGTCTCCATAAGATACCTGGAACTGCTACCGCGCCTCCCGGGTTGTCGGGCTATCACTTGCTCCTGGCACCCGGAGAATAAGGCTATCACCTTCGATGCCTTTGTCTACCGGGCCAATGCCCTGGCAGGCGAGTACCCGGTGAGTATCAACATCCTGGAGAACGCGTCCAGGGCGCTCGAATGGGCCGACCGGCTTAGAAATATCGGTTTTACGGTAAACGTATCGCCGTATGAAGACATCTCTCTGGCAGGACCGTCAAACCCTCCAAGGGTGCTCGAATGTAACGCCGGCTCCAGCCATTGCGTGTTGGATCCGGAGGGGAATGTCTACCCCTGCCTCTCGCTGCTCAGGCGGCCGGACCGGAAGGATTTCAAGCTCGGTAACATTTTTCACGGCGACGTCAGGTGGCCAGACGAGCGGTACCGCTGCACAAGCTACTGCTATGACTACGACGTGCTCTACAGCCGGCACTCCTGCTTCGATATGTGGGGGCTGGATATAAAGGAGGTATAAGTGAAAGTACTCATGATCAATGACTTCGAGAACGCCGGCGGCGCCGAGAACCATGCGAAGCTACTGAAAAAGAAGCTCGAGGAGATCGACGTCACCGTTGCGATGTGGATCGCCGAGCCCGAGCAGGACCGGGGGAGCTGGCGAAAAGCCCGGGATAAATTCAAGCCGGACATCATTCACCTGCACAACTGGGCGCTGCTCATCCGCGACAAGGCAACGAGGGAACTGTTCGACGGCGATATCCCTGTGGTGATGAGCCTCCATGACTATCTGATCATTTGCCTCAAGCGGATGAGACTGCATAACTGGAAGCGCTGCCCGACCCTGTGCGACAATGCCTGTGGCCTGGCGGCTGAGAGTCTAAGGTTGACACGGATGGCCGCCCCTGCGACCAAAGTCTCATTCAACCCTCACTCTGCGCGGATATTTTCCTCCAATGGAGTGGGGAACAGGGTCATTACTCATGGGATAGAGATCGAAGACTGGCCATTTAACGGCGACCGCCGGACGAGAGTCGGATTTACCTGCGCCCACCAGGCATATTGGTGGAAGGGTGAAGCCGAAGCGAGAGAGATCTGCAGCTCCCTCGGCCTGGAGCCGGTGGTCCTGCAGCGCGGAGTGAGCCGGCAGGAAGTGAGTGATTTCTACCACAGCATCGAGGTCCTCCTCCTTCCAACGATATTCGATGAAACCTTCGGCCTGGTCATCGCAGAAGCGATGGCATCCGGGACCGTGGTGGTTAGCTACGACAACGCCGGTGCCCGCGCGTTGATAGACCATGGGGAGACCGGCTACCTGGCGCCCATGGGAGACCGTTACGCCCTGACCCGCTGTGTCACCCGGGCGCTTAAATCAGATAACAGTATGATGAAAGAAAAGGCCCGGGCCCAGGTGGAAGAGTACTATACTGCTGACCGCATGGCCAGAGAATGGGAGAATTTATATGACAATCTGCGTTAAGGCACCTAAGTTAATACCGGTCGGCTGCCACGTCTTTGAGGTGGTATTCGATAACCGGCTGGAGGACATTCACATGGACGCGCAGCTCAGGCATATGGCCGAGCTGATAGCTATTAACCCCCAGATACCGGACAGCAGAAAGCTCGCCGGCCTGATACATGAGACAACGCACGCTGTTGATAATTTCTATTGTAATGATAAGCTGGGGGAGGAGCTGGTGACCCCTGTGGCAGAGGGACTCTCTCAGGTACTGGGGGCGCACATAACGCTGGACTGGAGTGAGATACGATGGCTCGAAGAGGCCCATCGGAGCAATACGCCCTGAGCGACCAGCAGATAGAGGCATTGCTGGCAGTTTGCGAAACACTTGAGGACAAAGTGTTGATTAAAAGCATGCTCTATATGGGGCTGCGTGCCTCTGAAGTCGGCCACCTCAACGCGCAGTGGCTCGATGGCCAGGGAAACATCAAGGTCCCGCCGCGGCAACCCTGCGACTGCAGCGAGTGCAAGGGAGAGTGGAAACCGAAGACATCGGCCTCGATCAGGACGGTCCCGATCCCAAAAATCATCCGTGAGGACCTGCTGGAGCTGCTCGCCCTCCACCGCGAGGGACTGAAACTGCACCGGTCCACCATCTGGCAGCGGGTGAAGCGTCTGTTGAAGAAGGCCGGCATCAAGTCGCACGGACCCGCCGGCAATACCGCCTATCCACACGCGCTGCGGGCAACCTGCGCCACTCTACTGGCCAAGGGGGGTATGTCGGCGGTGGCCCTCTGCTACTACATGGGCTGGGCAGATCTGAAGGTCGGTGACCACTATATCAAACTATCCGAGGCCAAAGAGGGCGCCATCACCCAGGCGAGGAAGATCTTCGGCTGACCGGTACCAAGGCAGCGATTTAGTTTTACCCAAAAAATAGGTATACCCTAATTCTACCTTGACTACAACAATTTTTTTTGTTGCCTGAATATAACAGGGGGATTGACAAAATGGTCCAGCATCATTTACAATTGTAAAAGTGGCCGAAACAAGAATCATTATAGAGTCCAGTGATTTTGTCACACCAGGAGTTGCGGCGAAATTCCTCAACGTCAGCCGCATGAGTATCCACAACTGGAGCCGGGATGGGAAACTTAGTCCGCTTATTTTCGCCGGCAAGAAGTTTTACTCGCAAAAGGAGCTTGAAAAGCTGAAAAGGCAATTGGAGCAGGGGTCAAAGGAGAAGAAGAAGTGAAGAACACGATACGGCTTATCGTTGTCTTGCTCCTCTTAGGGCTCTCGGCTCTCTGCGTTCCTGGATGCGCTCCGGAGGAGAAAAACAACAAGAGCTTGCAGCAAACCGTCGCTGACGTTCCACTATTTAGCTATGCTGCCGTAACCTACACCGTCCCCACGGGAAATACTCTCTATATCACGAGCGTCAGTGGCCATTCCTATGCCAGTAACGCGGGAGATGCGCCCACACAACCTGTATGCGAGGTGAGACTGGACATCAACGGCTCCCCTGTGGTAAGTATCCGTGGCAACGGCAGGGCGTCCCATAGCTTCTCAAAACCCTATAAAGTTTCAGCGGGGAAGGAGCTGACAGTCTATGCCTTTAACAGAGCTCCTCTTCTCTGTGATATTACCGCTTCTATGAACGGATTTGAGAATAAGCAGATTATAGGAGCAAATCTGCAACCTGGGTGGGCCACTGAACAAGGGCAATTTAAATACCTGACTGTTGCTGGATCTGCCATGGCTTTTGGCGACTATGCTTATACAGAATGTAAGGTGCCATCAGGGAAGGTATTGCTCGGTTGTGGTTGCTATATTTCTTACAATATAGCAAATGGGTTCTTG
>CAYTNQ010000126.1:0-13014 GCA_964439175.1 uncultured Anaerolineales bacterium
TCACCCTGCGCCCGGAAAAGGCTTAAGTTAGCGCATATGGGGGCTGGGGGTGGGGGCCGCCCCTAAAAGCGAACGCACCCTCGTAACTCCGGAACGGAATGACGTATCTTTTTGGTCTCGGCCATCATAGATTCCGGGATGCCCCGGTCTGTGATGGCCGTATGAGTTATTTGTGGGAGGCCCAAAATGTTGGCGGGTCTGCCAACCTTGATTTACGCCCAGATGTGGCATTTTGCCCTCAAAAAGCAGAGTTTCACTTATATTTCGAGAACTGATTTGGAGCGCCGATGAACAATGCGAAAGCAAGGCATTCACAAATAAATTCCTCTGTATCACAGGCTCTGGAACCATCCCCATCCCCATCCCCATCCTCATCCCCAGTTCCAGCGCCTGGCGTCCCATCAGCCGCTCCAGCTCAGCAATGCGTGCCTGTTCTTGGCTGCGCTGCTCATCACTCTGGAATACCCTGACCGCATTGTCCAAGAACTCGGCCTTCCAGCGGGAAAGCACTTGCGGTTTGGGGCTGTATCGCCGGCGAGCTTTCGCCGCACTCTGGCTGCCGCTGATCACCTCCAGGGCAACCTTGGCTTTGAATTCAGGGGTAAAGGTTCGACATTTGGCCATAGCTGCGCTCTTTCGTTAGACATGGTAATTCACTTTCCTACCTGTCCAACTTTTGGGGCGCACTACAACTATCACTCTCCCATCTTCGGTCACAGTGTGAGGGTGAAAGTTCGAATTATTAGTTGCTCACCCTTGAAGTGCGATGGTGGACTCACTAGCAGGCGATTAATACGATCAGCTTCTATCACAGCCACTTCATCAGGGTCCAGAATGCGGATGTAGGAGTCTTTTTTACCTAAGCCACTTCTGGATGTGCCAATCTCTATCCCACGGTCTCCTGCGGAAATGTAGTACCGATCATGCATAGGACTCTCGCGGGTAGATTTGATACCCAGAATGTATACGTGCGTTTCTGGTGGCTGTTGGTCTGATATCCTCGCCCAGGCATCTTTATAGCGTCGTTGGACTGTATCAATATCGCTAGCTCTCACTTCTTGTGCTAGCCAAGATGTTAGTATGTAAACGCGGACGTCAGTGGGAATACATTTGAGTATCTCTAGATCAGCTGCCGTAAAATAAGGATCGTGAATCTTCAAATAGCTATCAGCATTTTCTCTCAGCCAATCCTGTAAAGCTGCCAACGCTTCATCACGGCTTCCGACTGAGAATAGTTGGAGATTGGATGGCATTGCTGGATTTCTTTGCCTGAATTCATCTCTTTCAGCACCCAAAAGCATTTCACCAATTAGCCAGATCAGCTGAAGGGAGTCTAGCAGGCCAAAGTATATGTCACTCAATGCGGGTGCTTTGAGCTTTTGGGTTCGCGCCAAGTCATTTTCAATTGACCAGGCAAAAATCCTGTGTACTTCCTCAATTCGTGCATCTATGGCTGAGTGGGTCCATTCTCCAACAAGACTCTCGGGTTGAATGAGACCTTTGCCGGAACAGAGAGACCGCAATAGGTGCAGAGATGCGCGACTTAAGATATGCTGCAATTCCTCAACATCTTGTTCTTGATCTCTAATCTTGCTCGGCTGGACCTGCAGGTCACTTGCAGCTAAGTCTTGCTCCAAGCTATGCTCAATGAAAGAATTGTCTACGATAGATGTCAAGCTGGCTGCAAACTCAGAATCCAAAGAGTGTGCCAGTTGCAGAATTTGTCCAGTGATCTGATCTCGAGCACGATCCCATCTCCATCCTTCCAGGATGGACATCGCCTCCTTCAAGAAGAACTTTGCAGACTCTTTATCGTCTGCTTTCTGCCAAGCTTCGGCAAGAGCGTGAAGTCTGGCACCACGATCGATGAGATTGGGAATCTTCTCGATACATTCCTTTGCTTCCTCAAGCAACTCACACGCTAGAGCAGGTTCGCTTCTATAGATCTCGGCACCGACCCAAGCCATAACAAGCGCTTTATCCGCAGCGTTTGGAATTGCTCGTGCTGCTTGTGCGATATCCACACAAGATAGAGCCACATTCTCCCATTGTTCGCTCGCTCTGTATGGAGAACGTTGTGCCGCGCCTGCTCGTATCCGGGCGATGGATGCCTGAGCGGCAACCCAATATCCTTTATGTTGAATGTTATTACGATCTGGGAATTTGGTAGAAATTTTTTGTAACCTTTTCGCGATCGAGAGCGCATTTTTCTCAATAAAGATACATTCTTCACGGTTACGTGTGCCTTGTTTAACCAAAGTGGCTACTAGACGGGAGAAAAGTCCATAGATGTCTGAGTCAGTACTCATTTGTTCAAGCACTTCGCAGGTTTGCAGTGCATGAATATAATCAACCGGTACGGTTAAAGAGTCTAGATCAACTGGATCATCCATCGGTCTGCCACTGAGAAGGTACACAACTACTTTTGATAATGCTTCGTCACGGCGAGAGGGAGATAGCTGCAGGAGCTCGTCTTTCAACAAATTACGTTCATATTGGAAAAGGCAAGGAGCTATTTGGATAGTCGCCCAATCGCGTGCCTCGGCATCCTGGCAATTATTCAAAGCTTCAAGGACATTTTCCTTGACAAGTTTCCTAAAGTCTTGCTCGTTGCCGGCCAAATAGTGTCGCAGAGCCAGACCTGCTAGTAGCTTGCACTGAACGGAACAGGATGGTACTCGACTAATTGCCTCGATGAGCTTACCTCTCATCGTAACGTAGTCTTGACCCTTGATGATATCAGAGAACGCTCGAATAGCTAATTGTAGGGTATTGATATAGAGCCCTGCAAAAATGTTCTCGGCTAGCGGTGTGGTTCTCCGTTCCGCTCTAGTTTGGTCTAGCATTTTCTGTGCTAGCTCCGGAGCACTTCCGGCAATAATTGCCACAAGGTCAAATCCAGTCTGAACTTTCTGCCATTTCTCATCTATTTTTGACCAAGCTTCAACCACATTGTTGAAGAGTTCTTGTGTTGCCCTGCTGTCGTCAGCAGACGCCATCATCTGCAACGAGCGAGCATAAGCGAAGCTTTGGCCTGTTGGGTCGTGCAGCTCCGGGATCCTGCTTATAAAGTGCCGTGATTGAGGTATCCGCTTGAACATATCCTTATCGACAAAGGACTCCAGCATCCGCACAAACGCCAGGTCACGTTGTTCTTTCTCTGAGATTCTGGCAAGAACATCCTCAACAAAAGAGAGGTCGATGGAGTCAGGGTCGTGACTAGCATAAACGCGCAATATCTCGCTGAAGGCCTTGTCTCTTCGTTTCAACGTATTGAGCTTACCTGCAAACTCAACAGCCATCTCAGGCTTGTAATTCGTCAGAGCCCTCAGTATTCGGCGAGTCGATGTCAAGTGATCTGCTGAACCATCCAAGAGAATCTGATAATCCTCTGCCAGGCGTCGTTCTACTTCCGACACTAAGCCAGAGTCACTCGGATCGACACTTGGTAAGGCAAGTAGGATTCTCACAAAGCAGTAACAGCGGGTGTCTAGTTCGGATAAATCGTCTAGGCTAAGGTAAACTCGATACAAGCGGTTGGTAGCCTCATCTAATGACCTTCGTGCTTCAACAGAAGCAAGTAGCATCTCAAGGCGTACTGCTTCTTCTGCAGGCTTTTGTATTGCTGTATCCCGAAGAAGATCAAACCTGTCTACCAACCGATATACTTCTTCGTCCTCGCTGCTGATCAACGGTTCAGCAAATTGTCGTAAGTGGCGCATTGATGGAGAGTAGTCAGTGCTGGCAGTCATTATTTCCAACGCTACATCAACCACCTTGATCGCTAAGTGGTTATCCCTATTTGCATTGCACCAAGAACGTAATAGGAACAGCTTGCCCGAGGTGCTCTTGATCTTTTCTGTTTCTGCGAGTACTTGTTCTGGCTTGAGGTCAGCTACTACAGGAGAGCTTACTCTTGCGAAATCCCGCAGTGACTGATCACTGATTCGTGATCTAAGTGCTTCCACTGTGTCCGAAGCTTCGCCTTCCAGTTTTACTGCGAGCACTGCAAGGATTACGTCTATCGAACGTTCACTCGTATCGGCTCCTGCTACTTTCTCTACCAAATCCAAGGCAGCTTGGCTATGTACATAAAACAGATCTGCTGCAATTTCTATTACTCGTTCCCGCAAACTACCTGCCGGATCGATTTCTGAGACCATACGTTCCAAGTCGGAGAGCACTTCATTTGGTATTGGTCGTTCATGCCGTTTTAGATAGCTACCGATTTTTGCCAGAAGCTGGAGGCAATCTTCTGGCAGAGTAGCTTGATAGGCTATGTCAAAGCTTTGCTGGTAATCACCTAGTGCCAGTAGGGCCTCTACTTCGGATTCAACGGCTGATTTTGTTGATAACTCTCTAAGAATCGAGCTCATTAAGGCATATTTCGAAAGTGTCTGCCAGTCCTCAAGTCTGTAAGCATCATCTGCTACTATCCTTACATTGCGACGAAGCAGATACATTTCCTTTGTTTCTTGAAGTGTACGACCTAGATATTCTACGTTGACAAGATCCTTCAGAGCATTATAGCGCTTGGTTTGCTTCAAAAGAATAGGAAGCTGAACTAGCGATAACCTGCTGAGCGGGTCTCGTGCATAATAATCAACCAGAATTTTTTCTATTTGTCCTCTGCGATTACTAAGTCTATCGGCGATAAAATGCCTATGTGCATCGCTGATGAAATGGAAAACCTGGTCATCTGGACCAAATTGTACTATGGGTGCTGAAGCTAGGCATGCCTTGAGCTTTTCATCAGACGTGGAGACCACCTCTGCAAGAGTTGGTAGGCCTAATGGCATTGTAGAATGTGCCAACACGGCAAGTGCATCCAAAGTACACTCATCCTCGATTTCCATTCGTTTCCATTGCTGTTCTAATAGTTCTTGAAATCCCTCGGGCAAGTTGTCTAGTAGCTCGTCGACTGATCGCCCCATCTGTAATTCACGATGGATCTGGCTCAGATATCCTGGCATACCTTTACAAACGTCGTGGACACGTTGGGCCTTCTCTTTATCCAAAACATCGCGAAGGTAGTCTACAGTCTCGGTGGGGGAGAAGAAATGGATAGGGTATGTATCGTGAGCAAAACGAAACTCCTGTCCACTTGCAGAACTAGCCAAGAGATAGGTGCCATCTAGCGGATCATGAGGCAACAGATCCGTTATGTTGTCCTTTACATAACTTTCAGATACCCACTCAAGGCCATCTACCACAAAGTAGAAAGGCTGCTTGAGCCTTCGGGCTTTTTTTGCAACTTGATGGTAGAGTTTTCCAAACAGTTGCTTCAGCTCGAAATAACTACCTTCAATATCATCTTCCCTACCATGGACTGCTATTTGCATCTGGGTGCAGAGCTCCGTCAAGAAACGTTGTGGATCAGAAGCCCAGTAGTCCTTCTTCACAAAATAACAAAAGCAGCGGTCAGGATATGCTTTGGCAAACTGTGCCAGCAGAGTCGTCTTACCTGCTCCATCAGGCCCTTGAACGACGATGACCTTACGGTCTGGAGTAAATCTAGCGTAAAGCCACTCAACCAAATCATCTCTTGGGATCTGCGGTTTAGGCAAGTCGGGAAATGTCAGACTATGTTGCGTAAGGTCCACAGTATCTGTCATCTTCTTACCACTCCTGTATGACAAATATGATGCGAAGAGTTGGTGGTCGGAGGTAGAGTTTACTTCTGATTGAACAGCTTCGAGTAATCTCTGAACGTTGACCACAGGTCGGCAGGGAAATTAACAAATCTGTTATCCCTCGGAGATAGCAGTGTCCCTATTATATTAAACGCAAGTGTTTGCGTTTTTTGCATATGATTTGTGGATTAAGGTGTCTTTAACCAATTTCGGCGTTGATTCTCGGGGTTTCCAGTCAAAGCAAGTGCCGCCCCTAACCAGGCAGCAAGATCATGATACGGTAGAAGTGGAGTCCCGGTGAGGTGTTGTCTTACCTAATCGGAGAAGCCCCTTGATGCCAACCAAGCTTTTTGGTTACATTCAACATAGCACTCCCCGTCCTCGGTGACAATCCCCTTTCTATCCTAATTCTCATGACTTCTGCGCCAAAGAAAAAACCCACCAATGGGCGGGCTTCTTCCTGAGATAGCATATGTCCAGCTTGCGTGCGTTTTAGGCGTAAAAAGGGCGCTTGAACTAAGCGCTTCACGCAGTTCTCGGTAGCCCCTTAGATTTCTCTATAGTTTTCCCCTTACTCTCCTCAGGCTATATTTCTGGCACCAACCCTTAACTCACTCAAGGGATATAGCCAGGATACCCCTAAGACAACGAATGATCGAGGATGTGCAACTGTGGGGCCTGTCCGAGCGGACTCAAGATGCCTATGTGGCCACCATCATAACTATAGACTTCAGTCACTTGTTGTCGCTCCATTTGAGCCACCAGCAGGGCATCTTCAAAATCAATCGCATAGATGGCGTAAAGATCAAGGGCGCGAAGATACATCCGGCGGGGGGCCAGTTTAAGCCCCGGAAGCGACAGAAGCGGGCGAAGCAGCTCCCGGATCCGCTCGCGCAGGACATCGTAAAGCTGTTTTGACGCAAGTAGGTAGACGACTTCGGCGATGACCGCCTCTGAAGTGGCCAGGTTGATTTCGTTCCGCTCCGTGCGCCGGAAAAGGTCAAAGCAGGCCTGGGCTTTCTCAGGGTCGTCGCGGGTGAGATGGCGGATGAAGATGTTGGCGTCGATGAATTGCATGGTCAGTCTTTCATTTCTTCAGTCACTTTTTGGGCGTGTTCTTCAATGGCGATATCTCGGAGCATTGACATTGGGAGCTTATCACGCCCTACTGGATGACGCGCCTGCCTACTTCTTTGCTCACATGCCCTGGTTGCTGGCCAACAGTGCCGGCGGGCATTTCGACGAGCGCTTTGAGCACGCCGCCTGGTACAAGGACCGGCAGGACAGCGTGCTGCCGGTGGTCAAGGCGCTCAAAGCTGACTTACGCAAGGATGAGGTGTGGGTCTGGCGGAAGCCTGAGTTGCCAGATTAAGCCGTCAAGGCTCGTGCCACTGGAGAGATTTCTACTTTCTAATCAAGCTGACCAGCGTTATCAAGAGTGTAGCAAGTGAAATACCGCCCGCGATCCAGGCATAGAACGGTCGGTTGTATTGAAAAATAACCGTGTGTTCGCCTGCGGGCAAGATCACCCCCTGGAATGCGTAATTAGCGCGCAGGAGGGGCTGTTCAACGCCATCTACATAGACGTGCCAACCAGGATACCAGGCTTCTGCGAAGACCAGCGTTGCTGCCTGGTCCAACCATATGCACACCTCGGCCCGAGTCGGATCAGGTCGGTGCCACTCAAGGCGATGGCCTGGCACACTCTGGTGAGGCAACTGGGCGACCCGTTCCGGCCAGAGGGCGCGTGCCTGGTCGGCCGCTGGCAATGCCTCCAACTCGATCTCCGACTCGAGCAGCAGATAATCGGCGCAGCTATTCAGTTCGCATGCGGCCTTCCCTTTGACGCTGTCCAACAGAGCGATTCCGCGCGAGGTAAGGACCGGCAACCAGGCCAGGGCCTCCTCATCAGGTGAATCGCCCTGGTAAAGAGCTGTCTGGGGATAGAGCTGCATGAAGGGTTTGGCGTTAGGATTCGCCAGAATCCGGACCTGGTCTTGCTCAAAAACAACAGGTGCGCCCAGAGCGGTGGCGGTCCGAAATAGTTCGTGGTGGCTGCTAGAGTCCAGACTGAGAATGGCGTAGCGTACCGCCCCCAAATCGAGCATCTGTAAGAAGAGAGGGTGGAAACCTGACGACAGGAGGGGATATCGAACGTGGAACCCGGCGAAAAGGAGGTAAGCCCGCTTTGAAACGTAATGACTGGCATAATCGTCGTCCCATAGGCCAGGCCGTTGGCACAGGTGGTGGGCATAGGCCAGGTCATACGCCCGACCGGTGCCTGCAGCAAAGGGCACAAAGTAGCGATAGCCGGTCTCCTGCCGGTCGAGCCAGTTGAAGGCTTCCATTTCGCTTGCCCGTAGATAACCGGGGGTGGTTCTGAAGGAGCCAGAGAGAGGAAAGTAGTCGAAAATCAAAAGGCCGGCCAGCAGAACCATTCCCTTTTCTGCCCATAAGCTTCCTGACTGTTTGCGCCACCTTCTGAGAGCCGCCGCCCCGAAGCCAGCCAGCGTCGCCAGGCAGAAAGAGAACGGCAGGATCCAACGGAAGCTGTGATTCAGCGCCCCCCTGATGATGGGCAGTTTGTCTACCCCTCGATAAACAACGTTGGGTAGTGGGCCAAGGCTGTCGCCCACCAGCAGCAAAAGAGAAAGGAGGCCGGCACCAGCAAAGAAGAGCACGATCCTCTCTTTGCGCCTGCTGAAAAGTCCCCCCAGAGCCATAAGCAGGGCTACATCGCCAATGTACCAGGTCACCTGGTGCAAGTCATCAGGAGAGAAACCAGGGAACCAACGGGCCACCAGCATATAAAGCAGGAAACTCAGGTCAATGGTCTGGCCACTGATTTGGTCGGCAAAGCGGCTAAAAGCCAGGTAATTAAGCTCGATAAGTGCCGGAACGTAGTAGAAGGCGGGCAGGCCCAATGCCACACCACCGGCTACCAACCAGGCGGCCCCTCGGGGCCGCCACCAGGCCAGCCAGGACGAAGCGCTCTGTGTTGACGAATCGGATCCAGTTTCCTTACCTCGTGCCTGCCACTCTCTCAGCAAGATGTAACTCGGCAGGATGAAGACTATCATCAACGGGATTTGAATAGAAGCGAGACCCATCAGCCCGACGGCAAAGCCCAGGCGAATCCCTCCTCTCAGGCTCGGTTGTCGCACTTGCCCAAACTCCCGCTCATACAGCCAGAAGGTCAGGGGGACCGCCAGCCAGGAGATTTTGATGAAGAATCCTTCAATGCTATTCATGTGCCCCGGGATCAGGCTAAAAATCAAACCAGCCACCAGGCCGGCTGCCGGCTCCTTTGTGAGCCGGAGTAAGAATTCATACATCACTACACAGCCCAGCAGCAGATCAGCATAGACCAGCGCTTTGTAGAGCGTTTCAGGCGAAATATGGCTGAGTGAAGAGACTAACGCGACCAGCCAATAGAAGGGATACATCAGATGGCTGGCTACCGCCTCGCCCCCCAGGCTTTGGGGGTGCCAGGCAGTAAAGGGGTGCCCTTGTTCAATCAGGTTTCTCACCAGCCAGATGTAGTTGATCTCCGGCACATTTTCGCCCCTGACCGTCAGGGGCGCTGTCGCCGAAAACCAGGGATGCATAACGACTCCCAGAGCTAGCGCAAACAAGAGCCAACTCAAGACTCGTCCAGACATGTCCTTATGGTGCATTTTCAGTTCCCCAAATCATAGCGAAGAGGAAGCCGACGAGTCGTAACCTGGACACCGACCTGCTGGCCATGACAGGCCAGATGTCGCTGGATGGTGCGCTCTGTGGGTGAACGCCTATGTAGCACAAACAGGTGGTCGTCGTCGGGGGGATTGCGATGGTGGTTCCAGTAGCGTTTGAGTGCGTGGTTGAGTGCTGGGGTCAGAGGCGCTCCCAGCTCACCTCGATCTGGGCGTGGCCGGTGTGCTCGAAATATTCGACCTTGACCCGATGCCTCCCATGGCTGAGATAGTGCTCGGCCTGGAGCAGGCGTACGCGGCCCTCCTGCCAGTTGTCGATCAAGAGCACGTCGTCCACCCACAGGCGGGCGCCGTCGTCTACCAGCACGCTGAAGATATAGCTGCCCTCATCAAATCTTACCTCCTGCCTCCAGCGGGCCGAGAAGTCGTCGGCCGGCACACCCGGCCCGGGCGAGCCGGTGCCCCATATGAAGTTGATCAAGCCGTCATCCCGCTCCAGGACCGGGTCGTCCTTCAGCCTGCGGTTGTCGAAGTATTCCGCGTCCCACGTCGGGCCGTCCTGCACCGGTTCCCAATTCAGGTACAACTGGGCGCCATACCTGAACTCGAAGTATTCCAGCTTCAGCGTGTGAGGACCCTCGGACAGCCCGAGCTCGGTCGAGTAGGTGGCCGCCGGGCCGGAGCGCCAACCGTCGATGATCAAGCGGTCGTCCAACCACAAGCGCGCCCCATCATCCACCACCAGGTCAAAGCGATACACGTAGGCCGGGAAATACAGGCTGCGCGTCCAGCGCGCCGAGAAATTGTCGGCGGGCACTCCCGGCCCGGGCGACTCGTCCCAGTAGAAGTCGATGCTGGCGTCGTTGCGTACCAGGACCGGCGCGCCGCTCAGGCTGGGATTGGCGTAGTACTCGCCCCGCCAGTCCGGGTAGTCCTGCAACGGCTCCCAGGCCAGTTGGGCCACGGCGTTGCCGGTATGTTCGAAGTATTCCATTAACAGGTCGTGCTTCCCCTCGGCCAGAGGCACGTCGGCGGTGTAGGTGGTGGGCGGGCTGTCATGCCACTGATCAATGGCCAGTTTGCCGTCGATCCACAGGCGCACGCCGTCGTCGACGTGGGCGTAGAAGCGGTAGGTACCGGCTGAAAAGTCCAGCCCCCGCGTCCAACGCACGGAGAAGTCATCCACCGGCAAACCGTCAGCCGGCGCACTGGCCTCCCAGTCGAAGCTGAGTTGGGGATCGTCCCGCACCTGAACTGGCTTCCCGGCCAGGTCGCGGTTGCCGAAGTATTCGCCGCGCCAGCCGGTGACCGTCACCGGCGCCGGCGGCAAAGCCGGCGGTTTGACCATTGGCACGTTTTCGGTGTTCCGGGCGCTAATGTAGGCGGCGCTTACCCAGCCGCGCTCACCTGCTTCGCTGGCAAAGCGCATCTGCCACCAGCCGCCGTCCGGACTGACGCCGGTAATTTCGACGCTTTGCCCGGCTTCCAACAAGCCCAGTATCGGGTAATTTGTGCCCGGGCCGCCACGAATATTGACGTGCGCTGTCGCGGTTCCGGCCGGGATGTTGGGCCCTGGCGCTGCCGGCTCTTCCGGCACGCCGCTTACGCCTAAAACGTCCTGGGCGGAGGCCCTGCTTTCAGCTTCTGGTGCAACGACCTCCACCGGCCCCGGGGACTCCCGGCCTGCCCCCGCCTGGGTTGGGGTGGCACTGGCGCGGGCAGGGCGGGTAGGTGGCCAGGTGGGAGTAACCGGGTGCGTCTCCGGGCTCTCACTCGCCTCGATGGCCGCACCGGCTGTTGGGGATGGGGCTAAATCTGCCTGTTCTTGAGTGACTGGATAGATTGAGACTGTACTCTCGGGGCTGCCGGTGGGAGTTGCGACTGGTTCGAGCTCAATGCCGGGAGTACCCGTAGCCCCGACGACACAGCCGCTGAGCCCGATTAAGATCAGGGTCCACGTCGCAACGCTGAGGATGAGTGCTACTGCGAAAGCTGATGAGCCAGGTGCCGGTTGACCCAATATGCCCTTAGCCATCGGCCAGATCCTCCTGAAAACTTACGCACTCTTTCTACTTTAATATCATATCATAGAACATCCCGGATGTCATCAGCCAAACCCTGGATTTTGGTATCCGCAGAATCGCCTGATTCCAACAATCCTTCGGCTCATGTTCAACCCAGGTGCTCCCGCCGGACTACAGCCCGGCACTACCGGCCGTGGAGTGCCGTCCACTTCGAGCCGTTGCACGTGTTCTAAACATGAGCCAATTGATTAGGGTGTGACTAAAATTAGTTGGGAACGTCCTTGCGAAGGTTCAAAACCTTCGCAAGGATCAACCAAGTTTAGTCAGACCCAACTGATTAGGTAATTCGTTGTTTTTCTTAATTCGTTGTTGTGTTGTGAGCAAGCGACGTGGGGAAGAGTCTATACGGATGATATGGTTTCAAGGGAAAGTAGCAATGCTGTGAAGTAGGCCGGGTGGGATTCGAACCCACACTCCCGTACGGGAAGGGGATTTTAAGTCCCCTGCGTCTGCCATTCCGCCACCGGCCCGCCCAAAAGGTGCCTGGGATCGTTTGGGAAATGACTCCGAGAAAGCATTTTATCACCGTCAGGGGGGCACGTCAACTTGGCTTCAGGCCTATCAGCAATTCTCATTTTGGCAGTGTAGCCCATAAAGAGTAGGACAAGCTGTTAGCTTGTCGTTCCCTGGGACAAGCCCTACAAGATGCTGGCTTCAAAATGAGAGTTGCTTCAGGTCTATTCTTGACGAAATGCCTCTACTTTGGTAAGCTGCTAGTCGATGGTGCATGTGATGGTCGCATGGGAGAGGCCCTATGATTCATTCCATCTTTTACCCGAAAGACGGCTCACCCCGGTCGAACCTCAGCCTGGCCCAGATCGCCCAGGCCCTCCACGAACCGGATGGATTGTTGTGGGTCAGCCTGGAACCGCTCACCGATGAGGAAGCCGGCTCGGTCCTGCGCGATATCTTCCAATTTCACCCGCTGGCTATCGAAGATTGCCAGAGTGCCGGCTATCAGGCGCCCAAGGTCGATGACTTCGGCGCGTATCTCTTCATCATTGTGCATGCCTTGCGCCCCAACCTTCCCCTGGATGAACTCGATACGATGGAGATCAATTGCTTCCTCGCGCACAACTACGTCGTCACCTCTTGCCTGGTGCCGGAGGCGCCCCCCCTCCAGGCTGTTCGGAAGCGTTTGGAACGCGACGAACGTCTGCTCAACCGCGGCGCCAGTTTCTTGTGCCACGCCATCCTCGACCAGGTCGTCGATGAGTACTTGCCCATCATTGAGGTCGTGGACGAGGAAATTGAGGGGCTGGAAGATGAGATACTGGCGCAGCCGACGTCGCATACCTTGGAGCGCATCCTCGACCTGAAGCACAGTACCTTGACCCTACGCCGGATTATCATCCCCCAGCGCGAGGTGATGAACCGCCTCAGCCGGGATGATCTGCCGCAGATCAGCCCCCAGCACCGTATCTACTACCGGGACGTCTACGATCACCTGGTGCGTATTCACGACCTGAGCGAGTCGGTGCGCGACGTGATCATTGGCATGCTGGATACTTACCTGTCGGTCACCTCCAATCGCCTGAACGAAGTGATGAAGACCCTGACCATCGTTTCGACCATCTTTCTGCCCCTTTCCTTCATCGCCGC
>CAYTNQ010000127.1:0-13006 GCA_964439175.1 uncultured Anaerolineales bacterium
GGCAACAGGGCATCCGCAACAGCATCCCCCGCTGGCGCAACCTGGCGCTTACCCTTCACGACGACCGGGATCTGCACCCCTACCAGGTTGAAGCACTCCAGGCCTGGCTAGCCGCAGATCGCTGGGGCAGCATCGTCCTCCCGACTGGCGCGGGCAAGACCTTTCTGGCCCTGCATGCCATGGCCCAGGTGGGAGTCAGCACCCTGATCGTCGTGCCTACCCTCGATCTGTTACACCAGTGGTACGCTTGCCTGGAGAACGCATTTGGCATCTCCATCGGCGTCTGGTACGGCCAGGAGAAGCAACTGGAGCCGATCACGGTGACCACCTATCCCAGCGGCTGGGCTCATGCCGAGACTTTGGGCAACCAGTTCAAGCTGCTCATCTTTGACGAGATCCATCACTTACCCGCCCCCTCCTGGCACGAGATGGCCCTGATGTGTGCTGCCCCTTATCGTCTCGGCCTGACCGCCACCTATCCAGACCCCCAACCAAACTGGGCCGGGCCAGGCAAAGGGCAACTTCGTCCCTTGTCCAACGCCATCCCAAATCCGGCAGCCCTGCTGGACAAATTAGTCGGACCCGTGGTCTACCGCAAGCACATCAATGACCTGACCGGGCAACAGTTGGCTGAGTATCGCACCCAGCGCATCCGGGTCGATCTGACGCCGGAGGAACGGGCTGCCTACGACACTGCTTACGCCATTTACACCGGCTACGTGCGGGAAGCCGGCCTGCGGGAGCGATACGGCCCCGGCTGGTGGGACGCATTCACCCGGCGCAGCGCCCACGAAGCCCGGGCGCGCCGGGCCAAGGTAGCCGAACTCAAGTTAAAGCAGATTGTCCACCAGGCACGGGGCAAGCTGGAAGCTCTCGACCGGCTGTTGCGAGAGCACCGGGACCAGCCGATGCTCGTCTTCACCGCGCACAACCGCTTCGCCTACGAGATCAGCCGGCGCCACCTGATGCCGGTCATCACGCATCAAACTAAGGCCGCCGAGCGGAAGGCCATGCTGGACCATTTCCGAGCCGGTCGGTACCGCGCCGTCGTCACCACGAATGTGCTCAACGAAGGGGTGGACGTCCCGGAGGCGAAAATCGCGGTGATCTTAGGGGGCAGCGCCAGCGCGCGTGAGTACGTGCAGCGCCTGGGGCGGGTACTGCGCAAGCGGGGCAATGCCCAGGCGATATTGTACGAAGTCATCGCTCGTAACACGGTGGATGAGGGCATAGCCCAGCGGCGGAAGCTACGGTAAACTGGAAGATTGGGAAATTGGGAAACCAGGAAAGTATCTTCTCAATATCTTGGGGTAGGGGCAGGTCCCGCGCCTGCCCCGGCGGGCAACCGCAAGGGTTTGCCCCTACTTTTTGAGAAGATACGCAGGAAATTGGGAAATTGGAAGGGTGGAAGATTGGAAGACTGGATACGATCTTGCACTCTTTCTGGTCTTCCACCCTTCCGTCCTTCCACCCTTCCAGCGCTCAAGGAGGTGACGATTGCTCAAATCAGAACTCGTTCGAGCGCGCCTGGAAATCCAGGGCGACCAGGTCCGGCCCCGCCCCCTGCCGGCCGACTATCGCTACCTGACCATCGCCAACGAACTGGCGGCTCTCTTTCAGCGGTATGCGGGGCGCAGTCGGGGCGCGCTGGCCGAAGCCCTGCGCGACTACGAAGGCGACAGCCTGGATTACCCGGTCATCCGGGGCCTGGCAGCGGTGCTCGAGGCGCGCTGCACTTTTGCTTCGCCAGGGCTGGCCTTGACCACGGAGGAGTCCAGCGCGCCTGCCAGCCCCGCCGAGCTGCGCGCCGACCTGTTCCGCCGGGGGCCGGTGACGCACAAGCACGACATGTTCAGCCAGACCACTCGCCAACAGGCCCTGGCCGAGGCGGCCGCCCAATACGGCCTGACCGTCGAGCAGGTGGAAACCGCCCTCTTTGCCGACCTGGCCGAAGAGCAGATTCTCCTCGACCCAGGTGAGCCGCTCGCCCCCGGCGACCTTATCGCCCGTTATAACCTGGAGTTGGCCCGGGGGTTGCTCTACTGGGCGCGCGAGGTTCGGCTGCAAGTCCACGACAGTTATAAGGATCTCTTCAAGTACATCAAGCTTTTCAAGCTGATGTATAGCATTACCCCCCTCCAACCTCCCCCCTACGAGGGGGGAGGCAGAAGAGAAGCCCCTTCTCCCCCTTTCGAGGGGGGAGGCAGAAGAGAAGCCCCCTCTCCCCCCTACGAGGCGGGAGGCAGAAGAGAAGCCCCTTCTCCCCCTTTCGAGGGGGGAGGCAGAAGAGAAGCCCCTTCTCCCCCCTACGAAGGGGGAGGTAAGAGGGAGGTCTCCTCGCACCCCGACGAGGGGGGAGGCAGAAGAGAAGCCCCTTCTCCCCCCTACGAGGGGGAAGGCGAGAGGGAGGTTCCCTCTCCCCCCTCGCAGGGGGGAGTTGGAGGGGGGTCGAACGGCTATCACATCACGCTATATGGCCCCATCTCCCCCTTTGTCAAGTCCACGATCCGTTACGGGGTTCAGTTTGCCAAATTCCTGCCCGCCTTGCTGCTGTGCCGGCGTTGGCAGATGGAAGCGGATGTGCAACCGCCTGGGGTGCCCAGCCGGGAACCACTGCGCTACAGCCTGGATGACGGGACCGACCTGCGCACTCACTTCAAGGCCTCCGGCCCTTTCGACAGCGAGCTCGAGGCCGACTTTGCGGCTGAGTTCGAGGCCAAATATGGCGGTGCAAAAAGGAAGTGGGAACTGGCTCGTGAGGATGAGTTGATCGTGGTGGGGGATACAGTGATGATCCCTGACTTCTCCTTCACCCACCGTAAAGATGGGCGGCGGGCGTTGCTGGAGATTGTTGGCTTCTGGCATCCAGAGTACCTGAGGCGCAAGCTGCAAAAGGTACGCCAGGCGGGCCGGGGGGACCTGATCTTGCTCGTCTACCAGAGCGCCAACGTCGCCGAAGGCGAATTCGAGGCAGCCTCGGCCGGGGAGGTACTCACGTTTACTCGCAAACCGATCCTCAAAGAGGTGCTGGCAGCAGTCGAGCGCTGCGCAGTGCCCCCAGTGCCAGAAACACTATCGACCTTTGATAACCCTGGAAGATCCTTAAACTTGTAACCAGAATCTCTTTACTCATTTACGGACTTTATCTCCTTGGAGCGAATCGAGATACATCTTGTCCACGTAGCACCAGCCCCAATCTTCGCCCGGTTGGAACGACTTCATGATTGGATGGCCAGTCTCGTGAAAGTGCTTGGTCGCGTGCTTATTCTTCGAAGAATCGCAGCAGCCTACGTGGCCGCAGGTCATGCAAATGCGCAAGTGTACCCAGGTATCCCCCATGGCCAGGCACTCTTCGCAGCCGTCGGCGCTGGGGGTGACATCCCGAATTTGATCGAAATGTGTGCATTCTCTAGCCATAACATCCTCCACATCTTCCCCTTGCTATCATAAACAACAACCATCAAACTTATATAAATAGCATAGCACGGAGGATGCCAATTGTCTTTAAGAAAGCATGCAGGAAACCTTAAGTTCACCTTAAACTCACTTGTTAGGTGCCGGGCACCAGTTTACGCGCTGGGTGCCTGACGATAGTGCACCATGCTTTGAGCGGGTTTGCCACCAGTGAATTGTCGGTGACAAACCCGCTTCAGACAGCCAGCGCTTACCTGCGGGTTTATCAAGCTCGCGGGTAAGCGCGCTTAAGGAGGATAACAGCCTGCCACTAAACGGTAACGGCTTCTTGTTCTGAAGACTCCTGAACCGCCTGGGGTTGCTCTTGAACTATCTGGAGCTCGATCGACACATTCACCTCATCGCCGACCAGCCAGCCGCCTGCCTCCAAGGCTACGTTCCAGTTGAGGCCGAAGTCCTTACGGCTCAGCTTGGTGTTGGCGCTCAAGCCTCGGCGCTGATTGCCCCAGGGGTCCTGGCCCTGGCCTTCCTCGACTACGTCAAACACCACTTCCCGGGTGACATCCTTGATGGTCATCTCTCCATATAGCTTAAAGCGGTGGTCCCCGACTGGCTCGATGCGCGTGCTATGGAAGCTCATCGTCGGGTATTTCTCAACGTCGAAGAAGTCAGCAGAACGCAGGTGGCCGTCACGTTGTGGCTCGTTGGTATCAATGCTGGCGACGTCAATCGTGCCTTCAACGTAAGAGCCCTCCGGGTGCTCCTCGTCGATTTGGATTGCGCCATCAAACGACTTGAAGCGACCGCGTACAGTCGTGAACATCATATGTTTAACCGAAAATTCAATCAGCGAATGGCTGGGATCAATCTTCCAACTCATTATTCACTCCTTCCATGGCATAGTTTAACCACTGATTAATGTCACTCTTCAAATACATTATAGCAGGTGACTATCCCGCACAGTGTCCCAACATGTGTCCTGAGTATCGTCCTTTCCGGCCGTTGCAGCCGCCAGATGAAGTCAGGATTTTAAGGTTTTGTCAGGTGTTGGACTGGCACCAGACATTGCACTATAATACGGGGCATGTCGACGCTTAGGTTTTTTTTACTCGGTCCGGCTCAATTCACCCAGGCTGACCAGCCAGTCGAGCTGAACGCCGCCAAAGCGGTCGGGTTGCTGGCCTATCTGGCCATCACCGGCACCCCCCAGACGCGTGATCACCTCGCCGATCTGCTCTGGCCTGAGAGCCTGCCCGATGCAGCGCGCAAGAATCTGCGTAACACCCTCTGGACCATCCGCAAAGTGCTGGGCAACGATGTCTTGCAGGCAGATGCCGAGCGCGTGGCGCTGTCTGACATGATCTGGGTTGACGCCCATACCTTCCAGTCAAGCGTTCAATCTGTGCCAGCGGCAACTGCATGGGACGCTGGTGAGCTCGAGACAGCCATCGAGCTCTACCGCGGACCGCTGCTCGACGGGCTTACGCTATCCGAAACGCCGGACTTTGAGATCTGGCTTGCTACCGAGCGGGAGCGGTTCGGCCAGTTATATCTGCGAGCACTGGATGCGTTGGCAGCGGCGCACCGGGCCAACGCTAACTGGAGGGGTGTCATAGCCGTCGCGCAGCGAGCGTTGGCGTACGATAACTTACAGGAGTCCATGTACCGGACGCTGATGGAAGCGCATGCGCGGCTGGGCGAACGACCTGAAGCGCTGCGCCAGTATGACCTATTGCGCACCACCTTGGCCCGGGAACTGGGCGTCGAGCCGCTGCCTGAAACAGAAACCTTGCGCGAGGCGATTCTCGGCGGTAATTTGCGATCAATTGAGTCGCCGATGCCGGCTGCACCAACTCACGCCCGGCGGATGGCCGAGCCAGATCGACACGCCAGCTCCCCTTTTATCGGCCGCCAGGCAGAGCGCGCTGCCCTCGATCAAGAGCTGGAACTCGCTACCCGGGGACAGGCCCGGGGCGTCCTGATCACGGGCGAGATAGGAATCGGCAAATCCCGTCTCTGGCAAGAGTGGTCGGCTGCGCTGCCGCCGGGCTCGACTGTTCTGGAAACACGCTGCCTTGATACGACGCAGTCCTTACCGCTAGCACCACTGATCGGGCTATTCAGAAGGCGGGCTTGCCTTGAAAAGCTTCTCGTCTCTCCCTCGCCGGTCTCGCCCATCTGGCTGACCGAGCTGGCTCGCCTGCTGCCGGAGATCAGACAGCATTGGCCAGCGCTCCCGGCGCCGCCTGTGCTTCCGCCAGAAGAGGAGCGCCCTCGGCTGTTCGAAGCCTTCACCCAAACGCTGCGCGCGTTGGAGGGGCAGCCGCTGATTCTCTTTATCGACGATTTGCACTGGGCAGATCATGCTACCCTCGATTGGCTGATCTACCTGGTCGACCGTATGCGCGATGAGCCATTGCTGCTGGTAAGCGCCTATCGCCCTACCGACACAACCGCACAACTCAATCACCTGGTAGCAAACTGGGGAGAGGAGGGGGCGGCTCGGCAGCTACCGCTAGATCGCCTGACATTCGAGGAGACCATCCAGCTAATTGAAGCGTTGGGCGGCGATGCGGCGCTGGCTGAGCAATTGCGAGCCAAGAGCGCTGGCAATCCATACTTTCTGATCGAGCTCAGCCGTGCAGCGCCTGGCAGTACCCCCCCCGGGCTGGTCGAACTGGTGCGCACACGCCTCAGTCAGTTGCCCGGCACTGCACACCAGGTAGTACAGACTGCCGCCGTGCTGGAGGCGGACTTCGACTTTGGTACACTACGCCGCACCAGTGGGCGTGGCGAGGAAGAAATCCTCGATGGACTGGATGCACTGCTCGACGCAGGGGTCTTCATCGAGCGGGAAGGGCACTACGAATTTGCCCACCCGCTGGTGGCCCTAATTGTACGTGATGACATGAGCACTGCGCGCCGCAGTTTCCTCCATCGGCGAGCCGCCGAAGCGCTGGAAGCCACTTATGCTGGCCGGCTGGCGCTGGTTGCCGGGCAATTGGCGAGGCACTACGCGCAGGCAGGTCGCCCGACCAAATCGGCCCACTATGCCGAATTAGCCGCCGAACGCGCCCTGGAGTTGAGCGCCCCGGCCGAAGCAGTTGCCTTTTATCGCCAGGCGTTCTCGCTGGAACCGACACTTACCCGCCAGATGGGATTGGGTCGTGCCCTCTATATACAGGGTGATCTGGAAGGTGCACGCAATACCTTTTGCGAGGTGTTAGCTAAGGTTGAATCGCAGGGGGATGGGCCGGGTGCAGTCCATGCCTGCCTGGCCCTGGCTGAAACGTACCTCCCCTCCGGTCAAGGGGATAAGGTGATCCAATGGGCAGAACGGGCATTGCCCAGCCTTGACCCAAAGCGTGATCCCGAAGCCGACGCGCGTGTCCACCATCTGTTGGGCGCCGGCGGCTTGATGAGCGGTCGCGCGCTAGCCGAAGCCGAGGTCCATCTGATCAAGGCAATCAATCTGGCAACCGAAAACGATCTACCCGAAATAGCGGCTCGCAGCCGGTTTGAGCTGGGTAATCTGCTGGCGCAGCGCGGCGACCTGACACACGCATTGGGGGCATTCGAGGAGACGATCGCGCTCTCGCGCGGGGCGGGAGAGCGCTTGCTGGAGATACTGGGCCACAACAATTTGGCCTATCACGCGCAATTGACAGGCGATCTCGCCACTGCACAGGAGCACATCCAAACAGGGCTGGCACTGGCCGACGCGCGCTCCTTCTTCTTACCCCGGCAGTATCTCTACAGCACTCGAGGCGAGATTGCGCTGGCTGAGGGACTTCCAGACGAGGCCGAAGTGTGGTTCAAGCGCGCGCTGGCAGAGACAGAGAAATACAGCAACCAGTTGCAGGCTGCAAACATTCGCGCCAACCTGGGCCTGGTCGCCCGCGCCCGCGGTGACCTTGACCAGGCGTTGGACTTGCTGGAAACTGCCCAAAGCGGGGTGACGGCGACCACTGCTACACACCTGCAAACACAGATTGATCTGTGGCTGGCCGAACTCCACCTCCAGCGCGGCGAGCGTGCCGCCACCGAGGAATCCCTGACCCAAGCTGAGGCGCGCCTGGCCGGAGGCGAACGCCGGGGGTTGCAGGCATGGGCCGAACGAGTAAGGGATAGGTGGCACCATTGAGCCGATTGATAAGCTCAGCCAGCCAACCCCATACCCGCATACATCTCCCCCATAAAACTCGACGGGATCTTCGCCAATATCCTTGCCTCACGCAGTCCAACTTCCCTGGTCAGGGTCAGGAATCCCACCTCGTCTAGCGGGTAAGGAACGGCGAAGTTCCCCTGGGTTGCGTTGTATTCTACCAGAATCAGCCGCCCCTCTGGCTTCAGCAAGTCCACAAGCCGGATCAGGACCGGCCTCTTATGCTTGACGAAGTGGAGCGAGTTGGCCATGACCAGGCCGTCCAATGGGGGCAGCGACAATGAGCGCGTAAAATCGGCCAGGATGGGATGGATCGAAGCCTCAGGATAGCTCTCGGCGAAGTTTTGCATTAGAGCCTTCAAGGCGCGCCGGTTTCTGTCAACGGCGTAGATCTCATTCCCCGGCTGGAGCAAGGTGTACAGAGCAGCAGTGAAGATACCATCCCCGCAGCCCAGATCGGCCCAGGTGCCGCCCGCATCCTCGGTAGCCGCCCCGAGCAGGATGCGGGCTTTCTCAATGCGACGCGCTTCGCGCCTGGCCCAAATGCTCAAGCTGTTCTCCGAATTCTCTCGCCTGGCCGCTTATCACGCCATTATTCTGGCAGCGTATTGCCAGCTTACAGCAGCACCTTGTTCAACCGGTTCAAGCCATCATTTACCTTGGCTCCCAGGTGAAAGCGAATCACCCGGCGTCCGGCGTCTTGCAACGCCTGTCGATCGCCCACGGCTTGAGCCGCTTTGAGCAGGCCGAAGGTGATAGACGAGCCGGACGCTCCGGCTTCATCAGGAATCGGTACATCTCGGAGATCGTCAGCGGTGAACTGGACAAAGAGGCCACGACCTGCGTCACCCTTGTGCAGTTGGCCCGTAGAATGTAGATAACGCAGCCCGTAGCCGACCGTTGTCGCCAGATGGAATCTGTCGCGCAGCCGGGCAGACAGTGAGCGTAAGGCCGCGTTGACTTCGACCGTCGGTTGAAGATAGGCCTGCAAGGCCACGTAAGCGCCCGGTTGACCCTGATTGAGGAAGGCCAGGCAGGCTGGAATAATGCCTGCACTATATCAGGCCGGTAGCCGCCCCTTGAGATCCTCAGGCCGGAACGGGCCAGGCCCAGCAATCAGACTTCGAGCAGCGTCCACCTGCCCCCAGACGTTCCATAAGAGTACGCCTCGTACCCGGCCTCGCCGCAAATAGTAAACAACGCCTTCACGGTACGGCTCTTTCCAATCGGCCACTACCTCCAACTCAGGGGTCATTTCCCCAACGGCCTCGTATCCCAGGTCAAACATGTCGGAGTAAAAGAAAGGGAGGTGATTATAGGGTGTTGAATCGCCGGCCATATTCCGCCCTGCCATCTGGCCCATGGTGTTGGCGTTGTCCTCGTGCTCGACACGCAGGCGTGTCTCCAAAGCGGGATTGTAAAAAGCGGCCACATCCCCCGCCGCGTAGATGTCGCGATGACTGGTGCGCAGGAACTCATCAACCAAAATGCCGTTTTCCACCGCCAGCCCTGCTGCCCTGGCCAGTTCAAGGTTGGGCTGGATGCCGATTCCGGCTACGACCCCATCCACCAGGATCTCCCGCTCGCTCTTGGTTTTTAAGGCAAGCCGGTCTCCGCGCGCCTCCAGGCCAGAGATCAGTTCCCCAGCCAGCACCTCGACCCCCTTTTGGCGATAAAAATCGTTCAGGAAGTGGGCCAAATCAGCGGGAAATATGCGCGCCCCAATACCTTCTTCAGGGAAGGCCATCACCACATCCCTATCGTTCATCGCCAGGGCTGCCGCAACCTCCGAACCGATGAAGCCACCGCCAATGACGCCGAAGCGTTGGCCCTGTTCAGTGAGCACCCGAAGGCGCCGATAATCCTGCAGGGTGCGAAAGTAAATGATGTGATCGTCGCCAAAGGGGAGTCGCCGGGGAGTACCTCCCGTAGCCAGAAGCAGTTTGTCGAAAGTATAGACCATTTCCCGGTCATCAGTGAGGCGCTTGCGCTCTGCGTCGAGGATCTGGGCTTCCCGTCCCAGGTGGAGGGCCACCTGGAAGTATTCCGTCCCGCGCCAGATGCCTTCCAGTGATTTGCCTTTCCATAGCCCTTTCGATAGGGGAGGGCGGTTATAGGGCGGGTCGGGTTCCATACCAATCAAACCAATAGAACCATCATTGTCTATTTCGCGGATGCCACGCACCGCCGCATCGGCAGTCATCCCACCACCAACGATTAAGTATCTATAATGAAGCATACTTTCCCCCTTTGTTTGATAGAAGCCGTCATATCCCCTACGGGGCACCACGAGCCATAAAAACGTAGAGACGTATCCTGTCAGGCTAATGATCCAACCTGGTTCAGCCTTCCAACAATAGAGTTTCCGGATCTTCGATCAACTCTTTGACGCGCACCAGGAACTGCACCGCCTCCCGGCCATCTACAATGCGGTGGTCATAGCTCAGGGCCACATACATCATAGGCCGGACCACCACCTCGTGGTTAAACACAACCGGCCGCTCCTCGATCTTGTGCAAACCCAAGATGCCTACCTGGGGTGGGTTGAGGATGGGTGTGCTCAGCAGCGAACCAAAGACGCCACCGTTGGTGATCGTGAATGTGCCGCCGCGCAGGTCTTCCAGGGATAAGGTGTTATCCTCAGCTTTCTGGACGAAGGCCTTGATTGCCTGCTCGATTTCAGCGAAAGACATACGGTCGGCATCCCGCAACACCGGCACTACCAACCCCTCCGGCGCGCCGATAGCCACGCCGACGTCGTAATAGTGCTTAAGGACGATATCATCGCCCTGGATCTCGGCGTTGAGTCGGGGGAAGTCTTTTAGGGCGCCGATGCTAGCTTTGACAAAGAAAGAGACGATACCTAAGCTGACTCCATGTCGCTCCCGGAAGGATTCCTTGCGTCGTCGGCGTAGTTCCATCACCGCGCTCATCTCGACCTCGTTGAAAGTGGTGAGCATGGCCGCCGTTTGTTGGGCTTCCACCATACGGCGGGCGATGGTGCGCCGGCGACGGGACATACGCACTCGCTCTTCCTGCCGGTCCGCCCTGCCTGCCCCGCCCCGGGACGGTGCACCTGTCGGCGCGGCAGAGGTGGCTCCGCCAGGCGGGCCAGGGTAGGGGGCCAGTGCTGGCAATGCTGGCGGGGGCTCTTGCCCAGGCTTCCGCTCCTCTAAATAATATTGTACATCTTGTTTGGTCACCCGGCCGCCGGGTCCCCTCCCAGGCACCTGAGCCAGATCGACGCCCTGCTCTTGGGCCAGGCGTTTGGCTACGGGGGTTGCTCTCATTTCCACTTCTTTAGGGGCCTCTGCCGCCGACTCTGGAACCTGTTCCCTAGCCTGCGGGGGTGCCTGGGGCACTTCTGGAGCCTCTCCAGCCTCCCCCGGAGTTTCTTCTGGCGGCTCTGCACTTTCCTCAATTACGCCGAGCACATCGCCAATCTGCACATCCTCCCCTTCTTGCCGCTCGATGCGCACTAAAAGCCCAGACTGCTCGGCCCCTACCTCCAGGTTAACCTTCTCGGTCTCCAACTCCACCACTGGCTCGCCTACGGAGACATAATCACCTTCGTGCTTAAGCCAGTGGGCTACAGTAGCTTCAAGGACTGATTCGCCTAACGCGGGCACAACGATCTTGGTCGGCATAGTCTCTCTCTCCAAAATTATGTTCTCTGCAACCAAATGATGCCTTTTTCACCGGCGTCCGTTTCTAGATTGTAGGCCTGTTCGATGAGAGCTTCCTGGTTGATCTTATGCCAGGCCGACGAGCCTTCTGCAGGGCTGGAGTTCCGGAACCGGCCCAGATAATATAGAGGCCAGCGCCCGTCAATGAGTTTCTCCAGGCGTGGCCGCACAAACTCCCAGGCACCCATATTCTCCGGTTCCTCTTGCACCCAGATCACCTCTTCCAGGTTAGGGTATTTATCCAATATCGGCTTCAGATCGTCAGCCGGGAAGGGGTAGAGTTGTTCTACCCGAGCGATGGCGACGGCCGGGCTTTCATTCCGGTACTCACCGGCATCCAGGTCGACGTAAACCTTGCCGCTACAGAGGATCAGGCGACGTATCTGTCCGGACCGCTGCTGGGCATGGGCATCGTCGATCACCGGTTGCCAGCCACCCTCGGCCAGATCCCGCAAGCGTGAGGCCACACGTGGATGACGCAACAAGCTCTTGGGAGTAAACACGATCAGGGGGAGAGGATCGGTTTTCAAAAGGGCGGCCTGCCGGCGCAACAGGTGAAAGTATTGGGCCGCCGTCGTGCAATTGGCGATGCGTAGATTGATCTCTGCCACCAACTGCAAGAAGCGCTCGGGACGGGCACTGGAGTGATCCGGCCCCTGACCCTCATGACCATGGGGCAATAGCAACACCAGCGAAGGTGTTTGCTCCCATTTGGCACGTCCTGAGCTGATAAATTCGTCAATTATCATCTGAGCATTATTGACAAAGTCCCCGTATTGAGCTTCCCAGATGACCAATCGTTCCGGCGCTTGGATGTTGTAACCATACTCAAAGCCAAGAGCAGCGTTCTCCGTAAGCGGACTATTGTGTATCTCGAAGGCAGCCCTGGCCTGGGGCAGCGCCTCGAGAGGTGTAAAGGTGTCGCCAGTCTTGATATCGTAAAAGACAGCGTGACGGTGGCTGAAAGTACCCCGCTCCACATCCTCTCCGGTCAGACGGATGGAGATGCCATCCTCCAGGATGGAAGCCAACGCCAGGCTCTCGGCTGTAGCCCAATCGATGGTCGATTCATCGGGATCATCCAAGGCTTTACGCCGCCGTTGCATCGCTCGCTCTAATTTAGGGTTAAGCGTGAAATCATCAGGCGTCTTCAATAGCGCCTGGTTGAGTTCTCGCAACCGCCGCATTGAAACAGCGGTCTTCACTCGACGGGCTGCGCCCGGCGGTGGCGGCTTCAGTTGCGGTTCGCCCAGTTCTTGTTCGGGTTGTAATGACTCTAGCACGCCCTGAAGCTCTTGCATCCGCTGGCGCACCAGTTCCGGGGGCCAATCTTTGCCGGTCAAACCGCGCTCCAGCAAAGCGTCGGCCCAAAGTTCCCGCGCAGTAGGATGTTCCCCGATCTTCTGGTACATCAAAGGTTGGGTGAAGCCAGGTTCATCCCCTTCATTGTGGCCGTAGCGCCGGTAGCCCACCAGATCGATCAGAAAATCCCTTTGGAAGTGATCACGATAGGCGAAGGCCAGCCGGGCTGCTTCGATACATGCCTCCGGATCGTCGGCGTTGACGTGGACAATGGGGATTTTGAAGCCCTTGGCCAGGTCGCTGGCGTAAAGCGTGCTGCGTCCTGCCTCCGGCGGGGTGGTATAACCCAACTGGTTGTTGGCGATGATGTGAATGGTACCCCCGGTGCTATAGCCGGCCAGGCGAGAGAAGTTGAGTGTCTCTGCCACCACACCTTCAC
>CAYTNQ010000128.1:0-12817 GCA_964439175.1 uncultured Anaerolineales bacterium
AACAGGTGAAACCAGCCATCCAGCGTGCTACCTTAGCATATCAGGATACCGATGCCAACGATCTATCAAGCCTCAGAGAAGAGAAAACGACTGAAACTGCTGGAGCGGGCAGCGGCCGATGAGCGGCCTCCGTTACGGCTGACCAAGCGGGATCTGGCCGTTATCCAAGCCGTGTATGAGTACCGAGCGCTGACGACGCCGCAGATCGAGCAGTTACTGTTTTCCCCAGGGAAAGATACCCGGTGCCGGAAACGTCTGCAACGGCTCTACCATCACGGCTATCTCTGGCGTGATGAGCAACCCACGAAGTTAAGCCAGGGCCGGGCGCCGCTGGTGTATCGTCTGGATACCAATGGGGTAGAGCTCCTGGCCGAGTTGTGGGGTCTGGAACGCAAAGATATAGACTGGCGGCAGTCCGATAACACCCTGTCCGATCTCTTTCTGAACCACTTGTTACGTACCAATGATGTCCGCCTCGCCATTGCGGTGGCGGCGGAGAATCACGGCTTTACGATTGAGGAGTGGCTTGACGACGCAACTTTGCGGAAAGCCCAAAATAAAGACTACGTGACCATCCCCGGCACCGGGGAAAAAGAAGAGAAAGCCGCTCTCGTTCCCGATGGTTACTTTCACCTGGACACAGGCTCCCACGACTACCATCACTTTTTGGAAGTGGACTTGCGAACCGTGGTTGGGAAATCCAGCAGGTGGGGGAGGCGGGACTGGGCGCGAAAAATCCGGGCGTACCTAGCCTACTATGACAGTGGGCAGTACCAACAGCGGTATGAGACCACCTCTTTGCGTATTCTAACAGTCACTACTGGTGCACGACGGCTTAAAAACCTCAAAGAAATCACCGAACGGGCTGGGGGAAGAAAACGCTTCTGGTTTACCACCTTTGAGGAGCTTACCCCAACGACCGTTTTTACCGAACCTATTTGGCAGATCGCGGGGCGCGGTAACGAGCGCCACGCCTTTCTCTGGTAAAGCTTCTGGAGCAAAAAATGCCCGCGCTTCCTACAGACTCCTAAGAGACCGGTTGCCGCAACCTTCTTAGCAGCCCACCATACCCCGGCAACGGGCAGGATGCAACGGGCTCTCGAAACGTCCGAAAAAGAGAGCCGTTGGAGGTAGCTACGGGCGTGATTCCAGTTTACCGAAAAGAGCGGATACTTCACCAGCCTTGTTTATACCGTCTTTATTTCACCTCTGATGCCAGCCCTTGGCTGACTGGCTGGGCGGCTCTCTCGTAGCCGAGGAGGGCAGCCAAGACTACCAACCAAGTCGGCGTGGAGAAAGGAGGTGATAACGATGCAGGAGAGAGAAGAAACCCGGCGCACTATCTGTGGGACTCCACCCAGATTAGTCAGGTGTCCCGACTGCCTCAAGCAACAGTTCGAGGCAAGCAGCGACGAAGAAGCCAGAAAGGTCCTCAGGCAGATGGGTGAATATCTGAGGCAGCAACTTGAGACGCTGTACCGGGAAATGGTCAGGGCTGGTGTGAAGGTATCATAGCGGGCTACAAGCTGTCAAGGCTTGAGCCCAGGGGCTCGGTTCAAAGTCTCGTACCCAACCGAGCCCCACCCCACCTTAACAACTGAATACCCCTTTGCTTCTCTTGGTTGTCAACGTTCACTGTGGGCGTCTCAACTTCTCCAGATGCTCAAGGCCGCTCTTTGGTAGGTCTGATCCTCCTGGCTGGCCATCCCGACGCCGCATATCGGCTCGATCTACGGTATCCAGAACGGGCTGGCGAGCTTGAGGCTGGCAATCCTGGCCCAGAAGGGAGGTGACAACCTATTTACGTCGTAACCAGAAAAGGCTTCGCCCTGTCGCTCCACCCCAGTCTGGCAGAAGCCGTCCGGGCAGCGACCGCAGTCTCAGACCCACCCTGCTGGGTTTGGAAACTGGAGGTCAGTCGGCTGGGTACGCTTAAGCGGCTTGAAGTACCTCGGGAAGAGATTCAAAACACCCAGGTTGAGGGCATCGAGTGTATCCGGAACCGATGGCAGAAGGACTGCTTGAGTCCGGTTGACGGGCAACTGTTCTTCTCTCAAACAGGTAAGGAAGTCAAAATCCTGGAGTACCGCCGGGGAGAGAAGGTCCCGCAGTGAGCGTCTTGATAGCGGCCACCGCAGACGTGGCCTGGAGGGGCCTGACCGGCACACTTAAGCCAGGTCCCTCCCCACCCAATATGGCATATCTTCACCAGCCCTGCGCTCCTCAAGGCTGCCCATCTTCTTGGAGGTTCACGACCTCACCTCTGGTTTTCTGGTAAGCTTGGTTTACGTGCCCGGCTTGGGGCCGTAAGGCAAACCGAACGGGCCAGCCAAGATTACTGCTAACCCAATAAGCAAGCATCGCAGAAGGGAGGTGAACGCTTATGGACTATCAGAAGATCATCTTGATCGGCAACGCCACAGATGCGGCCAAGCTGGAACAGTCTGAGGGCAAGACCGCCTACGCAGACTTGACCGTGGCCGTCAGGCGCAGCCGCGAGGAAACCGACTTCTTCCCCGTGCGAGCCTTTGGCACCCTGGCTGAGAAAGCCGCTAACGTCAAAAAGGGAGCCAAGGTCCTGGTCGAGGGAAGGGTCGAGATCGACCGCTTCCTCCCGGAAGGGGGCCAACCCCGCAAGACCGTCCGCGTGTTGGCTGACACCGTGCTGGTCATCTAGCAACCCGGACCGGTCTGCAGCAAGAGATGAGAAAGCTGACAGAGGAGTTAGCAGCGGCAGGTGTGAAGATATATGAGCGACCACGTTGTGTGGTCAGCTCCGGGGATCGGTTACGGTCTACGACTGACTGACCGATCCCCACCCCTCTAGGGGAAGTTATCCGTGTTCTTCGGCACGGGATAGTTTTTTCTTGTTGGCTCCGGCGTTCCTTGCTGGCTTTTCGATTCTAACCTCCATACTGGTACGCGGCTCTCGTGGCTCTAAACCTCCATTCGCCTGCCGACCTTGGATATCGACTTCGTCGTGGTATCCAGGCGCGGGCAGGTGAGCCCAGGGTTTGCCAAATCAAGTCCGAGAAGGGAGGTGAAGAGCATGAAGCTTTTGACCAAAGAGCTGATAAGGAGACTGCCGCCGTTATACGCAACGGAGAATGACCCAGACCCGATGGTTATCTGCAAATTCTTCTATCCCGATTTCTCCTGGACGTGGTATGCCATCGAGTACGACGGCAAGGATCTCTTTTTCGGCTGGGTTGCCGGCGATTTTCCCGAGCTAGGCTACTTCAGTCTCTCTGAGCTGAAAAGTACCAGGGGGAAGTGGGGATTACCAGTCGAGCGAGATCGGTGGTTCGTACCCTGTCGGCTTTCCGAGCTAAGAGCCAAGTTGGGCCGATAAGAGCAGTCACCGTCCGTTTCGGTCCCAGCCAGTGAGGGCGTTGAGCATAGGCAAGCTCAGCTTGCCAGAGGAGGATCGGACTTCTGATCGTCAACCCGATCCTCCTCACCCCCATAATCATAGAGTGAGGTACGCTATAAGTATATGGCAGAAACCGAACCGAAAGCAGTCGTGATTCACCCTCAGCAAGAGGACATCTTTACGACCGGGGAAGCTAAAATTCAGCAGATGGCGGATCGGGGGGAGTTGTTATGCCCAAGATGTGGTGAGACACTGGCAGCAGAAAAGGTTGTCTGTGAAGTGTATGAGGGTGTAGTGCTGACGTGCCCTACCGGTTGCAACTGGCGAGAGCTGTGATTCCAGACGCCTGGCCCGGCGCTTCATTCCCTCGGCTTCACGGCGGGGACGCTTCGGCAAAGGCTCGCCGCGTCATACCGGCTTTACCTATGCCTTCACTCGGGGCGCTGCCGCAGAGTGCTTGCTTCGCCACGTCAGACGTGGCTTCGTTTCGCACACTGCACGGGATCGCGCCCCACTCCCGCCAGATCCGCTTCGGTCGCTCCGCTTCTTGGTAGCGCCCAGGCGAACGTGGTTCCAAACCGCCGATTATAGAAACACTGGAAAAGGAGGTATCGACATATGAACGAGCTTAATCTATCGGCCGACGCCAAACGCCGCTTGTGGCAATGTTATTCGCTGTTGCTAAGGTTGGCAGATAAGGCCGAAAAAAACACCCCCGCTGACCCTAAGCTTCGCGAGGGTCACGAATCAGCGACAACAACTGAGGCAAACGAAAGGCACAAGTCCCCAGCCAGACCAGCAAAGCAGTCCAGGAGGAAGAGAAATGCACGCAAGTAAGAAGTTTTGAAGCTCCCTAGACGCAGTGCGGTACGTCGAAGGATTAAGGGAAAGAGCACCGATACGACCCATAGAACAAAAGTTCTAGTTGACATCCCTCGGAAACGGGTATATAATAAGTGTGTAGCACTGAGAGGTACATTCAGAGGGACACAATGGTAAGCAAAGACAAATCGTACCGTTTCAGGTTAGCCAGTGAACTGTTTGAAGCAGCATTACAGAAGGCTGGACGTGAGGATTTGTCTCTTGCTCAAGTGCTACGTCGTCTCCTACGAGCTTGGATAGCTGGTCAGATAGAGCTACCCCCTTATGTTGAGATTGAGGGAGAGAGTCAAGAGCAAGAGTAACCGCGTTCGCTAGAACGCAGCGGGGCCGTGTCGGTGTTGCAGCACCTTCACGACCCCTAACCACTCGCTGACGACCAAAGGCACCCCAGCGAATGGCTACATAACATTGTAGCATGGTTTCTTCTTATAGGCCAAACGAACGGCCTGCTGAGTCGTCAGCGATGATTCAGCAGGCCGTTTTGTCTTTTTGACGGAAAGAGAGGATAGACGAAATGAACGTGGGTATTGATATTGGCTACAGTTCAGTTAAGGCCGTAGTTGGCCACCGGCGCATTTCCTTTCCCAGTGTCGTGGGAACGCCAGACCGGGCGCGGTTTTCGCTGAACGGGCACGCCGCCGATATAGTGTTAGACCTGCCTGACGGAAGCTGGCTGGTGGGACAGGGGGCGGTGGAGCAGAGTCGCTTTCTCAACCGGCGCGAGGACCGGGCCTGGATCGAGAGTGACGAATACTATCGCCTGGTTCTGGCCGTCCTCACCGAGGTCACGACAGCGACGGTGGTTGACTTGCTGGTGGTGACCGGGCTGCCCGTGGCCTTCTATTCCGATAAGGCCACCTTGCGGGACCGGTTTCTGGGCGAGCATCGAGCGACGCGGGAAGGCCGGCGCTCTCAAGTGTTTCGGGTGGTCGATTGCCGGGTCATTCCTCAGCCTTTTGGGGCGCTGCTGGCCGAGGCCCTAGACGACCGGGGGCGCATCGTAGACCAAGACCTGGCGACCGGCGCGGTGGGCGTCGTAGATGTGGGCGGCAAGACCACTAACCTCTTAAGCGTGAACCGGCTAGCAGAAATCGCCAGAGAGACGGCCAGCGTGAACGTGGGAGCCTGGGACGTGGCGCGAGTCGTCCACGACTACCTCACTGAGCAGTGCCCGAACCTGGAGCTAAGGGACCACCAGGTTGTGGAGGCGATCATCGCCCGGCAGGTGAAGTACTACGGCCAACCGGTCGATCTGAGCCCAGTGGTAGATGAGGCCCTTGAGCCGATGGCCGACCAGGTCATCGCCCAGGCAACCCAGCTCTGGAACAGCGGGGCTAGTCTCGACGCGATCTTGGTGAGCGGCGGCGGGGCATTGCTGCTGGGGCCGTATCTCAAACGGCATTTCCGGCACGCGCGGATAGTGAACGACCCCGTCTTTGCCAACGCCCTGGGCTACTGGCGCTTCGCCCAGCGGTTGGGGCAGCCGGTACTAACGGTTAGTAAATAACTGTTATTAGCAGGGGGAAAGCATGGCAAAGTCTGTCGTATCTTTCGTGCTGGACGAGGAGCAGGATAGGGATCTTCTGCGCTGGTTGCACAGTTTGCCCAAGGGCGCGAGATCCGAGGCCATCCGGGAGGCGTTACGCGCTCACTTGGGTCACAGTGGCATCACCTTGGGTGACATCTACCAGGCAATCTTGGACCTAAAGCGAGGTGGTCTCGTTCTGAGCGCCCAAGGCAATGACGCGCCTGCCAGTGACGAGCCGCTCGATGTGGCGGCAACACTGGACAACCTGGGGCTGTGAAGTGAATGTTGCAATTTACCCTGACAAAACTCCTGACAAAACCGTGTAATTAACCCTGTAATTTACCTTCAACACTCCTTTTTGAGGGAAATAGGGGGATACGGATGGAGCTACAAGCAAGAGCCAAGTCATATGCCCGGATCGTCGGCGCCATCTACGGCAAAAAAGCCCTGCGCGGGCGGCTGGTGTCGGCCAGGCGCGGAGCCCGTCACCTCAGTTTGGGCATCCGGCTGGCCGACCCATTGCAACTTGAGGTAGCTCTTAACTTGGCAAATCCGATTGCCCTGGCGACGAACACTCCCCACGTCATCTCCCAACGACTACTCGACAGGCCCGGTCTGGTGACGTACCAGTTCGAACTCCAGCGGGGATATTGGCAGTCATACACCAGGGCTGACGTCACGGGCTTGGGCGTAGGTCTGGGCGAATCACGCCGGCAGATCGACTTTTCATTCAACGATGCGCCTCACGCTGGCGTGTTCGGAACAACGGACAGTGGGAAAACTGAGGCTGTGAAAAGCATCTTGACTGGCCTGTTCATTACGTATAAGCCGGATGAATTAGGAGGGGTAATCGTGGACCCTGACCACGATTACGACGATTTCGACCACGTAGCGCACCTGAAAGCGCCGATCGCCAACACCTCAGAGGCCATTGACCATGTGCTGGTCTGGGCCGGGCAAGAGTTGGCACGACGCAGGGAGCACAACGCCAGGAACGCTCAAAGATTGGTAATCGTCATAGACGAGGCCGAGAACTGCCTGGATGGGAAGCGGCTGGCGATTGTCCAGCGAATAGCCTCGGAAGCCCGCAAGTACCGGATGAACTTGATCGTCTCAAGCCAGAAGCCGACGGAAAAGAACATACCCGGCCTGATCCATCTGTTGCTCAATCGGTGGGTGGGGCTGGTAGACAAGGCCCAGACCAGCGCGCTGCTTACCGGTGAGGCTGGCCTGGCCTGCCACCGTTTGACAGGCCGGGGTGACTTCGTTCACAAGGCGGGCACAAAAGTGGAGCGGCTCCAGGTTGCATTGGCGACCCAAAAGGAGTTTGCCAGACTGCCCCGGGCTGAAATCGAGCCGCTACTGGTGAAACAAGAAGATATCCCACGCATCCTCAATTTTCCGATTGCCAGAGAGGGCGGGCGACCGCCCACCGAGATCGAGCCGCGCAAGGTGGCCCATTACGTCTTTTACGGGCCGGATACCATCTCAATGAGTCAGGCTGAGGAATTGCTGGGCTTGAAACGGCGCGGCCACGAGCGGCACAAGGAATTTGCGCTCGAATTACTTGCAGAAATCAGCAAACTACGAGAAGCGTTGGGGGAAGAGGAATGAGCAAAATCAAGGGCTTTCTCGTTTTGTTCTTGCTGGGCTTTTTGACCTGGCTATACCTCTCTGCCAGAAAGGGTGACACGGCAAGTATCGCCATCCTGGCGGTACTGGCCGCCATCGTCCTGATTCTGCTGGGTGTGGGTATCACGCTGGCAGTGCTGAATATGCACTACCGGCGGGAGCAGGCGCGCTTTGCCCAAAATTTGCAAGAAAACCTGGCAATTATGAGCAAAATGCAACAAGTACAAAATCAGCAGAATTCGATGCTGCTAAAACAAGCAAGGGAGGCCCAAAAGGCACTCCCAGCGGGTGACGCTTTCGACATTGACGCGCTTCTTATGGACGACTCCGTATTTGAAGAGTTAGAGGAATGACAAGTGTTACTCACACGCAAGCAATGGCTAGACCGGGCGCAGGAATTCGTCAGAATGCGCCTGGGGTTGTGGGAAGCGACCGATCGTGAATTTCTGGCCGGGTATGTAGACGGTTTCAAAGCCGTTTATGCCATACCGGAGCGGGTAGAGGGTGAGCCCTGGTACGTGTGGTTTATCTTCCCCGGCAAGGGGAAAGCGGCGCGAATTGTCAATGAGATTATGCCCGGCGTGTTCTGCGACCACGAAGGCAACGTGTATGAACATGATCCGGCCTGGACTATCGTCCTGGGCACGGTAACCCGCATCGGCCAGGAACCGTTGTTATCAATTGAGATGTTCAGCTAAAGAGTGTCGGCTCAAAGTCTGAGGTTGGGGTTGGCGTTTCTTCAGCGCTAACTTCCATCAGCATAGAAAGGAACGAGAGCGATGAGTAAGCGAGCGGTTTTGTACGCAAGGGTCAGCTATGACGATAGGGACACCGATGGGCGCAACCTGCAAAGCCAGCTAGACATGGGCCGGGAGCGTTGCGCTGAAAAGAGTTACCGGATTGTGGCGGAATTGTCCGAAGACGACCGGGGCGCATCGGGCGCCGACTTCGACCTGCCCCAACTGAATAAGGCCCTAGAGATGGCGCGGGCCGGCGAGTTTGAGGTCTTGATCGTTAGGGAGCTTGACCGTTTCGCCCGTGGCCTGGCAAAGCAATTGATCGTGGAAGGGGAATTCAAACGGGCTGGTATCGAAGTTGAATACGTCTTGGGTGAATATCCTGATACGCCGGAAGGTAACTTGAACAAGAACATCAAGGCTGTAATTGCAGAATATGAACGGCTAAAGATTACGGAACGTTTGATACGTGGGCGAAGGCAAAAGGTAAAAGCTGGCAATGTTATCGTGTCGCAACGCCCACCTTACGGCTATCGCGTGACTGAGAAGGACAGTAAGACCACACTGGAAATTCACGAACCAGAGGCGGCGATAGTGCGATTGATCTTCACCTGGTACACCGAGGGAGACGGTGAGAATGCCCCACTGTCAATTAGAGCCATAGCGAAAGAATTGGACGGGATGGAAGTACCTACTCGTGGTGGGGGGCAATGGTCAACAGGAACCCTCCAGGCGATGTTAAGCAACGAGAGCTATACCGGGATTTGGCACTACGGCAAAAACGGATGGAAAGACAAGCGACGGGTACGCAATCCAGACAGTCACCTGTTAGCTGTGGAGATACCGGCAATCATCACACCTGAAGTATTTGCCCTGGCGCAGCAACGACGAACGGAAAATCGAGAAAACGCAAAACGTAACCGGAAGCATCAATATCTGCTTTCCAGGCGGGTTACATGTGCTGATTGTAGGGGGAAGATGCATGGCACGACGAAAGACAAAGGGCATCAATATTACCGCTGCCCTGCCCCTGTCAACCGCTTTTACCGGCGTACTTGCAACAATACGTCCTATTTCCCGGTTGACCAGGTGGACTCATTGACGTGGCAATGGGTGACAGAAATTCTCGTCAATCCTGAGCGATTAGCAAAGGGGTTAGAAGATTATCAGGTAGAGCAAGACCGGGCAAATGAGCCGATTCGGGAGCGGTTGAAAGTAGTTGAGTCATTGATTGCCGACAATCAGCAGCAGTTAGACCGGCTACTGGATCTGTACCTGACTGGCGACTTTTCCAAAGAGATGCTAATAGACCGTAAGGAGCGATTAGAAGCGACCATAGAGGCGTTGAAAAAAGAGCAAGCAACATTAACCACGAAACTAGAGACCCAAGCCTTGACCACGGCGCAAATACTGAGTATCAAACAGTTTGCCGAAAGAGTAGGGGAAGGATTGGAGCAAGCCGACTTTGCAGCAAGGAGGCAAATCATTGAGGATTTGGACGTTCAGGCGACATTGACTGTGGAAGATGGGGAAAAGGTCGCTTATGTTTCGTGTGCACTGCCAAAGCAGGAAGCCGCTTTGACACTTGCGACCAACACCATACATTGGCTCTTCTGTCTCCCACCAGGAAGATATATGCATCATCACAGGCTGTCATGAGTCGCTCAGATTGAGGTTCATTTCACCGGATCATCCCTCCAGTCCTCGCCAGCACCCCTCAGGTGACAGGTGTCGTTGAGCAAAAGAACGCGATAGCTGCCCGCCCGGATGCGCACCAGGCTGACCGAGGCATTGTCAAAGGCAAAGGCGCGTCGCTCGTTATTTCCGTCGATGCCCAGCCACGAGCGCAGGCAGGCATCCAGCGAGCCGCCGTGGGCCACTACTGCCACGCTGCTGCCCTCCTCCATCCCGGCAACAATTTCGTCCATCACTTCCCGCACACGCCCGACGAAGGTGGGGTCGCCCTCTTCGCCGGCCAGGGGCTCCCAGACCCGGTTCACCTCCCAGGCAGCCTGCACGCTGGGAAAGTGGGTCACGATGTCGTCGGGGGTCAGGCCGTTGAGCGGGCCAAAGTTATATTCCTTAAGGCGCGCGTCGAACCGGGCCGGAAGATTCAGGGCCTGACTGATGATCTGGGCTGTTTCGGCCGCCCGCTGCAATGGACTGGCGACCAACTCGTGGATGGGCCGTTCCCGGGCCAACCGCTCGGCCAGGTGCACCGCCTGCCGCCGTCCCAGATCGGTCAACGGGTAATCGGCCCAACCCTGGACGCGCCGCTCCAGGTTGCCCTGTGATTCACCGTGCCGGACCAGCCAGAGATATTTGCTCATGCCGTCGCCTGGAAAGATGCAGGGGAGAAGTTGACAAAGCTGCTCTGGGTCGGGTCGTAAAAGCGCATCTGGCGCCCGGCCAGGTCGTAGACCCAGCCATGCAGTTCCAATTGGTTCTCGACCAGCGCGCGACGCACCGCACCGTAGGTCTGGAGATTTTCCAGTTGCAGCAACACGTTCTCCTCGACGATGGCCCGGTGACGGGCGTCGTCAGCCAGGCCACCCCGCGCATCTACCTGGGTTTGAGCCGGGCGGGCGAACTCAATCCAGCCAGCGATGGCCGGCTCGGCGGCCATGTCTAGCGGATGATCCAGGGCCTGGATGCCGCCGCAGTCGGTATGCCCACAGACGATGACGTGTCTTACTTTGAGATGCAACACGGCATATTCCACCGCGGCGCCGACAGCATTTTGTCCGGTGCCATAGGGCGGCACGATGTTGGCCACCACCCGGGCCACAAACAGGTCTCCTGGCCGGGCGCCGCTCAGGAGCTCGGGCACCACGCGGGAATCGCTACAGCCGATGAACATCACATCCGGGGACTGGCCTTGGTGTGCCAGCATGTCCAGCAACTCCCCTTCGTTCTCGAAAAATTCCGTGCGTAACGCGTGCGAGCGTTCCAGAATGGGATCAGTCATGTTTATCACCTGCCATCAACTGCCGGGCAGCCGTATACGGGTCGAGTTCACGGGCGGCGAGTCGCGCCATCAAACTGGCCAGGCGAGCCCGGTCCACCTGGTGCAGGAGGCGATTCATGAACTCATCGCGCAGGATGTGTTCCAATTCGTTGGCCAGACGAATCCGATTGCGACGAGCCAGTTCGTGGGTTGACTCCAGGTATTGGCGGTGGTCAGAAATGGCCTGCACCAATTCGAGAACGCCATCTCCGCGCAAGGCGATGGTTTTTACGATGGGCGGGCGCCAGTCGCCAGCCACCAGGGCAGCGCTATGGGGAGAACCAGCTTCTGCAGTGGGCGGCTGTGTGGCGAGCTGAGCCACTTCCATCAATCGGCCGTGATGCATCACCCGCTGCGAAGGCGCGGCGTGACCCAGGTCAAGCATCATTTCCAGGGCGCTGGCGGCCCGGTCGGCACCTTCACGGTCGGCTTTGTTGACGGCAAACACGTCGGCAATTTCGAGAATGCCGGCTTTGATGGCCTGTACCTCGTCGCCCATCCCCGGCGCTTCGACCACGACGATGGTATGGGCCGTCTGGGCAATCTCTACCTCACTCTGTCCGGCACCAACCGTTTCAACGATGATCACGTCAAAGCCGGCCGCATCAAGCACCTTGATGACATCGGCCGTTGCCCGGGCCAATCCCCCCAAGCTACCCCGAGTGGCCATGCTGCGCACAAAAATGCCGGGGTCTCCGGCCAGATCACGCATGCGGATACGGTCGCCCAGGATGGCGCCACCAGAGAAAGGGCTGGTAGGATCGACCGCAACGACGCCCACCTGGCGACCGGCGGCGCGGTAGGCTTTGCTCAACTCGTTGACCAGGGTGCTCTTGCCAGTGCCGGGTGCACCGGTGACGCCGACAATATGCGCCTGGCCAGTGTGGGGATAGAGCTGCGCCAGGTCAGTGCGAGCCTCGTCCCCATCGTTTTCGATGCGGGTGATGAGTCGAGCGATAGCCCGGCGGTTACCGGAGAGGGCTGCTTTGACTAATTCCATCTTAGATTTAGGTCCTAAACTAGCGCCCCGAAGGAGAGATTCTTCGTCGCTGCGCTCCTCAGCCTGTCCCCTGGCCCGCGTGGCGGAGCCAGGACGGGCTGGACGGACAGTTCAGGGAATGACAAAGTCTCGTTGTAGTACCAGCTACCTTCTCACATGCTCCTGGATGAACTTGACAATGTCTTCGATGAGGGTGCCGGGTCCAAAAATGCCGTGCACGCCAGCCTCTTGAAGAAGGGGCACGTCCTCGTCAGGGATGATCCCCCCGGCGATGACAAGGACATCCCCCAGGTCATTCTCGCGCAGCAAGGCAACGATACGGGGCAGCAGTGCCATGTGGGCGCCGCTCAGCACCGAGAGGCCCACCACGTCTACGTCCTCTTGCAAGGCGGCCTCGGCGATCATCTCTGGCGTCTGGCGCAGGCCCGTGTAGATAACTTCCATGCCGGCGTCGCGCAGTGCCCGGGCGACGACCTTGGCTCCCCGGTCGTGGCCGTCGAGCCCAGGTTTGGCAACCAGGACGCGGATTTTCTGCTTGGTGTCGGGACGATGTTCGCTCATAGAAGGTATCTCCTCAATGAGTGGCTGACTTGCTACACGATTACCGGCTCGCGGTATTCACCAAAGACCCGGCGAAAGACGCCCATAATCTCACCCA
>CAYTNQ010000129.1:0-12728 GCA_964439175.1 uncultured Anaerolineales bacterium
GGATGCGGCCATTTGACCCTCCCCGAGGCTTTTTATGGTCTGCTCAGCAGCGAATGTGTAGAATCGAACTACAATTTTACCATACTTTATCTATCATCGCAATGGGCCGAGAAAAGAACAGGCCACCCCAAGCATCACTGCAATTGAATTGAACCCGTAGATGGCAATGATCTCGCCCGCGCCGCCTTCGAAGAGGACGTTGTCGGGCACGACCACCGCCGCTTTGGCGTGGATATCCAGAATGGTCTTGACGTGCTGGACTTCGCCAACTCCAGTACGTTTTCGTTACTGCTGTCATTTTCCAGCAGCAGACGCTCTCCGGTTCCAAGATCATAGATGCCTACAACCAACCTATGTGTTTCATTCGGCGGGACTATGGGCACGTGTACCGTGCGGGTTTCACGGATTATCTCCCCTGGCAACCAGATCTGGAAGGGTAAACGACCGTCGTAGGGGAGGAAATCCACCTGGGCCAGGGTTACGTTATGATCATCACGCCAATGGAGAAAGAAAGAGTAATCCTTCTGCAGAGGACTTTTAGCCTGCCAGAACAGAGTGACGCTGATGTCGTAACCGGTCTCCCCAACAGGGTTAGAGCGCACCGTATAGCCACGCAGTCGAATTCGGTCCCCCCACGTTGCCTGCGAACTTGTTTCCGGCCATGCTGCGCCACCCAGGTAAGGCAGGTAGGGTATGAGGGCCTCTGCTTCATCGATGGCGTCTTTCCTGGCTGGACTATTGAGGGACTCCAGCCAACTGCGGCCAGAGTCCAGCAGGGCCTGCACCCTGGGTATGTCCGCCATGCTGGCGTACAGGTGGGCCATGGCCAGGGTGTTGCGCGTGGCCCTTTCTGCAGACACATCCGGGTCAGAGAGAATCAATTCCCCCGCCTTCTCTAAATTGGCGTTCAACGTATCGCCTTGGGAGACGCGTACCAGGCGGGTATTGCCAAACTGAGCCTCAACCAGGGAAGAGTCCCCAATAAATGGAGTACCTGATGCCAGTCGTTGCCAGAAGACCAGCCACACGTGAGGGCCGCCCTCCTCTCCATCTTCGTAGCTTACAGCCAGCCCCGGATGGGGCAAATGGATGTAGTGCGAAACGGCCTTGTGCTCAGGCATGACCAGGTTTTGCCAGGTAAGAAAGTTCATTTCTTGCCAGGAAAAGGTTCTGCCCGCCAGTTCAGGGTAAAAGTGAAAGGTAAGCAGGCACTCTTCTAGCTCAACGTTGATGCGCCGATCCTCATCAATGCGCCGGTCGTCCCGGGCCACGCAAAAGATTAAATCGTCGGGAGACGCATGGTGTTGCAAATAGTGAGCGGCTGACACCAATTGCTGCGATTCCCCCAAAGAATATCTTTCTGCCAGTTCTCCATACGCAGGCCACATGATACCCATGGTGACCAGCCCCCCTATTCCCAGTTTAAGCGGCCAGCGGTTGCGCCCGACTTTGCTGCTGAACCACCATATTCCATACGCCGCCAGGAAAACGTAGCCGAACAAGGCAAAATCAAGATAGCGATTGAACATTTTATACTGGAGCCACGTGGCTATGATGGCCACGGACAGCAGGGGCACAATGACGAGCAGTAGCAGATACCCGATTCCTGGCCTGTGTCGTTTTTCCATCATGCCGGCGATGCCACCCACTAGAATCAGCAGGCCGTAATACAACTGGGGCCGGTCGCCTGACCCGGTAAAGTTGGCTCTGCGTAATGGCTTCAGGTACGAGACGACCATCGCTGGCAGGTTTGACAACTGGACTGGGGGAAAATCTCCCTTCCAGTTCTCGTTGGTGAATTGCAGCGCATTTTCAAGTCGTTGGTCAGACTGGAGCGTGAGACCTATAATGCCGGCCGTACCGATCCCTATCACCGCCAGGGCGAGGGCAGCACCCCCCAGCAGTCTACGCCTATTCTGCGCCGGGGCGCGTCCGATCCACCAGGCAGCGTAAAGAGCCATTGGCGCCACGATTACTACAGCAAACGCATGGGTGTAAATGAGCAGGGTAATTCCGGCGGCAAACAGCAGCCATTGACGAATATCCCCACGCCTTAGAGCCTGGATCAGGAAGATGCCACTCACCAGGGAGAGCGGAATCATGAGAGAGTAACCCCGGATCATTATGGAAGTAACGATTGCCGTTGGCACTACAGACAGCATGGCGGAGGCCAGTATTCCTACAGAGCGGTTGAACAACTGCTTTCCGAGCTGATAACAGAGAGGGACAGACAGCATGCCTGCCAACAAGGAGGTCCAACGCAACAGAAAAGGCTCCCAGCCGACCTTGGCCATAGGCATGGTCAAGAGAACGTGTAATAGAGTCGCGTCCAGGCGGAAGTGGATGAGATTATCCATGACCGAATGGGCGATGGGCCCCGTTGCCTCGTACAACTCGTCTACAAACATGGGGTTGTTTTTCAGCAGGGTGACTCTCAGCCCAAACCCAAAGAGAAGGATTACGCCCAGCATCCACTTAGAGGCCATTCGAAAATTCCCGGCCGAGCAGCATCATTTGGCTTTTTGCGGCGTCATCGGACGGCGCAGTCCCCTGGCGCGAGCCAGGACGGCGGAATGAACGTGCAGCTCTGGTATTATACCACCAACACCGCATTCAGCTCGTCCAGCAGCGCCGGCAACTCCTCTCCAAACAGCCGCCGCGTGGCGAGCAGCCCGCCTTCGTCGAAGAAGTAGTCTTGAAAATCCTCCTGGGTGAAGGCCAGGTTGAGGCCCACCGCCTCGGCGATTTTATCCAGCCAGCGGCGCTGCTCGGGAGTGAAGCCCCGGCCAGCGTCTCCGGCCGGTGGAAGGTGAAGAGGCGCCGGCTGCGCGGGGCGGGATCGAGGCCGTTGGTGAAGTAGGTTTCAAGCCCGGTGCTCTCGTAGAGAAAGGGCAGCGGCTTGTGCCAGGCGGGCGGCAAATCGGGCAGGCCCAGGCTGTATTTCTGGGATTGGTGATGTACCCCGCTCAGGGTGGTGCCCACTTCCTTGGCCTCGACTGCTCCAATGGCCTTGCCGTCGACGCACAGCAGGTAGTCGGCGAAGCCGGTCTTCAGCGGAAACTCGCGCACGGCGACGCCGCGTTGGGCGTGGAGGTTCATGCGCTGGTAATCCTGAACCTGCCAGCCGGCGGCCTCGAGCTGCCGGTCGATCTCTATTCGAGCCTCTTGTTCCGGGGTGTAGGCTGGTGTCATTGCACGTTGTCAGTTGCGCCAGGTTTTTCAGTTACGTCAATCATATCATATTTCGCCAGGCCTTTCAATCCCCCATTGGAACCGTCACCGGTTTTCAGCCTTCCTGTCCTGATTCAACGCAAGGTGTAGCGTTTTTTGCACACGACTTTTTCGGCTGAGGGGGCAATGTAGCGCATTGGTAAGTCAGGGGCGAGAAGTGGTAATAACCAGATTACGGGAGCTGGTAACTGTGGCAATTATCGGTTGTGCTTGCAACGCAATGCTTTCTGAATGTGCCGAATGATGCTAGAAGAAATATCACATTTCCTGCGCCCTTTCAATCCTTTCTTGCCAAATTCCAACGATTTCTAATCAAAACAAAAACCCCGCCGCGTCGGACGGAGTGTGGGCGCTGCCTTGACCCCTTTCGCGTTACAGGGCATTTCGGCTCTGAGTACACGTTCCTTACTTGCAGCAGCAAGTATTACAAAACTGGACCTGGGCGTCATATCTCATCACTTAAAATCATACTTAGGTGGAGGTGATGCCTCAGAATCAGCAATTCGACTCTGTATCTCGATGAGTTTCCCCAGGTGTCCGGCAATCTTGTCCAACTTTGCAGCAATGTCGATCAGTGCATAAGCTATGGCTCTCTCGTATTGTCCTGCTTCAAGGCTACCTGCTGCGCTTTGAGGTTTCGGGGCGGGCGCACGCCACACAAGCTCAGCCTCCTGATGCCGTCTAGCCCCGTCACTTGCATCCATCTCTTGCCTCCTTTGCTCAGTACATTAGCAGACACCATTTGATGTCACCAATACGCCCCCCCTTCCCCACGTAACTCCAGCGCTGGCACTGCCGGCGTGGCCTGAGATTCCTGGTCGTGCAAGGTCAATTGCTGCCCGACAAACGCTACCTACACGAAGACGGTCACGAGTGGCCCACTTCAATGGTACTGAGCTAGCTCTCGGAAAACAACGTAAGCAGTTCATGGCAGCATGCGGCTCCACCGCGAGCATAACCGAGCTGGTATGACCTTGTTGCTTGCATTTCGGGATCACCCTTATACGTTGACCAAACTGGCTCCTGCCAGTCTTTATGGCTTCTAATCCAATTCATGAACGAATCGAGCATTTTTGAGAACACAACCTGGCCAATGGGGGAAATACCAAGCAAAACAGAAATGCCATTCACAACAAGGCCGATCGAGAATTTCTGTAGCATATTTTCCACCGCATTACCAACATTGGCTATGAAGGAATGGAATTTGCTTTTTGTCCTCCTCAAGCAATGGGTATAGCCATCTTTGTAACCGCGCAGATACTCAGCTCGTAGATAACGGACCAGAATTTCGTAGGTTGGATTGCCGCGCAGAAATTCGGCTCGTAGATGGTCCCACTCTTTGTGATCAAAGAGGCTTTTCGCCTTGTCCTCTAGGCCTTCCAGTAAATTGCGCGCTTCGGCTGTATCTAAATTCCCCGAAGGGTGAACAGTTTGCCTCCCGCCAAGCAGTTGCTCCACAATCCAGGCGCCAATTAAATCGCCTGTTACAGTCTCAAGTAAAACAACTGTACCGTCCTTCAAGTGAGCCTTAAGTGAATCGCCAGCGACATCAAAAACAGAATTCCAATAGAAGTCTGCCACAGTGGGTATAATTTCGTCTTTGGGTTTGTCCAGCAGTTTAGCCAACTCTTCAGGTATGAGCGGAGACTGCACATAACGGGTCACGAGATATTCTAGGCCGATTTCCTCGTCACGCGTCTGGTGATGCGGTTCTGCCTCGAGGAGTAGTTCAGCCTCCCAACTGGTGAGGGTGGATATAATTTCGTCTTTGGGTTTGCCCGGCAGTTTAGCCAACTCTTCAAATATGAGCGGAGACTGCACATAACGGGTCACCAGATTTTCTAGGTCGATTTCTTCGTCACGCGTCTGGTGATGGGGTTCCGGGTCGGGGGGCAGTTCATCTTCGTCACTGGTGTAGGTGGGTATAAATTCGTCTTCGGGTTTGCCCATCAATTTAGCCGACTCATCAGATATGAGCGGAGACCGCACATGACGGCTCGTGGGAGATTCTAGGTCGATTTCCTCGTCACGCGTCTGGTGATGGGGCTCCGGGTCGGGGGGCAGTTCATCTTCGCCACTGGTGTGGGTGGGTATAAATTCGTCTTCGGGTTTGTCCAGCAGTTTAGCTAACCTAGAATATTCTAGGTCGATTTCCTCGTTACACGTCTGGTGATGTGGTTGTGGGTCGGGGGGCGTTGCAATTTTTAGGTAGGACACCGTCCCTACGGGGTGGCCTGTCCTTTGGGCTATGCCGTCGCTGACGCACCCGTAGATCCCCTTTGGGGATAGGGACACGTCAGCTACCCTAAATTTGGGATGGACCTTGTCGGGGGGACGTTCATCTTCCCAGGAAGTAACATAAGTATCAGGGGGCAGAGAGCTCTCGATATCCTCTTCCCGAAAGACTTTCCTTCTGGGAGACTCAATGGGCGATTCTTCAAGTCTAGCTCGCATGATAACACCTACCCCTGCAATTCCTCTGACAATCTAGATGTCGCTGACACCTCATTGCGCAAATGCAGCGAAATAGTATTAGCTTTTCTAAGTATATCATGCATGTCTCATGTTTTCAATCAATTATGCTGACCGCTCGCTGACGCCTTCGTGCCGATTCGTACAGATTAGCCGTATAAGAGACCCCTCCGCGGCGGGTGGGGGGGGGCACACGTAGTTTTGGAGTAGCTATGGGCCAGCAACCGGCCTACCATCCATAATGGGCGACCTTTATCAGAAGATTCGTATTCTCAGGAAAGAAAATTCGGCATGGTTCAAATTAGCTTGACACTTCGAAACTATGATTGACACTTTTCCCAAGCACGATTTGGCCAAGTGAAGGCAAAATGACCAGAAATTCACATGATTTAGATGAATTTCAGGCCGAAAGTGGCTATTTTGCAGATCGATGTGCCGTAAAAAAATTTCGGCTTCCAAAAAGTGTCAATCTAACTTTCCAGGATTCTGAACCATGCCGAAAATTCCTTCCCTTTCCCCACTCCCCGCTTCATCGTAGTTCATTGACCTGGGCCAACCAGCAGCATTCCAAATCGAATCAAAGACTGGTCGTATGACTTTCCGGCACAAGTGTGGCGCCGCATCTCTCCAGAACGAAGCGTTGTAGCCGACCAGTTCGTCCATACTGACGCTGATCATAACATCGGCCCAGGTGTCAAGGGCATGACGATTTCGGTAAGGGTGAAGGTGTCAGCCATTTCGAGGATCTTCCCACAGATGGCAGACCCCTGAGCTCCACTCACCCACTTGTCTTTCAGGGGCACCTCGTGGCTTCCAGAAAATCGGGCCGGTGTAATTGTAATGCGGCCCAAGATATATGAACTTACCCCGCTCAACCCGCTCAAAAACAGGGTAGCGGAAAGCGTTGGGCGCTTTGTTAACGCGGTTGTAGCAATAGTCAGCAGGTATAATCGCCCCTTTTGCAAAACCTCCGAGGCGCTCTACTTCGCGCTGGATGTGTTCTGCTGTAAGAGGCTCCTCGCCAAATCGCAGCTTCAAATTCTTACCTGCCCGGTCAACAATTCGAGCCACCTTTGGCCACTCGTCAGAGGGCGACATATTACGTTTGTTGACCTCAAAGTCCAAAGCCTGCCTGAGTTTTTCAAAGCCCTGCCGCTCGAAGAGGTTAACCCAATGGAGCTGGGATAATTGATCAGGGACCTGACACGGTTCCAGGCGGGCTGGAATCAGATAGATAGCACTCTCGGGCATCTGGTCCAGCATATCCAGTGCCCGTTTGATCTCTCTCTGCACTACACCTCGCTTGGTAATCGACTGAGCGGATAGACAAACCACCACCAAATTATAGGGATTGCTGATGATCTTCTTGATTTCAGCCCACCAGTCCTGGCCTGGCAGCAAATCCTCCTCATCCAGCCAGGGATGATAGCCGGCCTCTTTCAGTTGGCGATATAGCTCCTTCACGCGGGGTTTATCTTCTTTAGCGTGGCACAGGAATATGCGGGGCTTGTGCATGAGGCCATCAGGCGGGTCATGGGTACGGGTGGGTGAAGGCGATGCCTGGTCGCACAGTTCGTTGAAGGACAGGCCCAGCACAGCCAAGGACAGCTCGTTCAGCCGCTCAATGACCTCGGCGCGCTCCGACTTGCGTGTGTCCGTGTCGCCGTACCGCCTGGCCTGGCTGATATTTTCCGTCAGCCGTTGTTGGTAGACGAGTGTTTCTGAATAGCGAGGATGATCGCGACCAAGTTTGTCCAGCATCAGGCGCAGGCCAGACTCGTAGGGGGAATAAACACCGGATGACAGGGGCTTGGGTTCGGCCATTTTCTCCTCTAGAGCTAGTATTCTTTGGCAAGGAATACTCTATGCGTCAGCGGTAATCAATGCCCTTCGTGGCGGGTTGGATGTTGCCTCGGAAGGCGTCCCGAAGATAGCTTAATACGTAGGCAAAAAGCAGCATCCCCAGACCAAAGTCAATGAAACCCGCTGTCTTGGCAGGTTCTTTGGGGATAGAAATGCCTCCCTTGGTGTAGAGGCTTGCAATGACACTCACTGCTCCGAGAAATCCAGAAGCTCAGTTGCCTGGCTCAACACACACCGAAACCCGAAAACAGCGCTATGAGCGTCTGGCCGATTGATGTGTCGGCCGGCCGCGCGGGCGTACTCTTCACTAAGGCCCCAACTGCCCCCGCGCAGCACCCGTACCTGCCCGGAAGCAGGCCCGGTGGGATTCACCTGCGGCCCGGACGAATAACTGTCATACCAGTCGTTAACCCATTCCCACACGTTCCCGGCCATGTCCATCGCACCCACCCAACTTTGGCCGTCGGGATATGAGCCAACCTTTGTAGTATCGCCCACATTGCGGGCATAGTTCGCCAAAGTGTCATTAGGTGGGTCATTCCCCCACGGATAGACGTGGCCATCTGGCCCCCGCGCTGCGTACTCCCACTCCGCTTCGGTGGGCAGCCGTCCCCCCGCCCACTGGCAATAGGTTGTGGCGTCGTCCCAAGTCGCCCCGATGACCGGATATTCATCGTATTGGCCATTCCCGTAATAGCTATCGCGCGTCCAGGAACTCAACTGAAACAGGGGACTGCATACGCCTGCCGCAACGCAGCGGGCATATTGCGCGTTAGTCACTTCAGTCTGGTCAATCCAGAAACCGTCCAACGTTACGCTGTGCACTGGCTGCTCGTGTGCACCACCTTCCGTGCTACCCATCTGGAAGGTACCGCCCGGCACGTAGAGCATCACCATATCGTCCGTGGGGCGAGTCCCTGTATCGTAAAGGGAAGCATTGGAGGGAGGCTGGGGTTTGACCAGTCCCCTCACAAATCCCTTCATAAACAGTCCAACCACTACCACCCCAATCACCAACGCCAGCAACCCAAGCAGAGGCCAACTCCAGGCCCGTTTCTTGCGTATTTTGGGTTCCGCAGGCTCTGGCGCTAAGGGTTTGGGTTTCGGTTTCTCCGCTGGTATGCGCTTTGCCTTCTCAGCGAGTAACTGTTCTACCTGGCGCTTGGCCTCCACTGCATGTTGCGGTTCAGCATATGCCTCCAGAATCCTGGTAACCACAGTCCGTACCTGCTGGCTGTCGTCGTCTACCATGCGGCTCAGGGCAGCATGGGCCATGAGTGCAACGCCTTTATCGCTGCTCTGTAACAGACGCCCCAGTTGGCGTGCTGCCCCCTCGCGTACCCAGGGACGGAGATCCTCGATGGATTGATGTAACTCGGGGGGTAATTCAGCCGGCCTCACCACTGGATGCGGGTTGCGGGCAATGATGATGTCCCCCTGTACGTCAAAGACCCACTTCCTGGGTTTCTGCTGGGGCACCTCGTCTGTGACACGGTCGTACACATAGTCATACAGCTCGTCGAAAGAGATGTTCCCATCTCTGTCCAGGTCGGCTTCTCCCGTCTCCAGTCCGTGTACCAGGGTATGGGTAAAAACCGAGCGCACGCCTTTTCCCTTGATCTCGTCTCCCTCAAAAGAATACTGTAGAGCGTCTGAGGCGGTCAGTACAACCTGTCCACGTGCTTCCTTGAAGTATTCCCCGGTGCCTATGTGCTGGTCGGCCCTGACGGCTAGCCCCTTGGCAAACGCTCCGCTGTAGCAACAGTCCAGCAGTAACACCTGCCGCCGCGAGCGACTGTAGCGCATCACATCGTTAACAAGGGTGGCCGGTATTGCCGTGGTCCGCAACATCTTGCGGCGCGTGTCGCTGGTGGTAAGGTAAAGTCTGCCCTCCTCATCCTTGATACCGTGGCCGGAAAAGTAGAGCAAGAGCAAATCGTCGCGCCTGCGGTCGCTGAAGAAAGCTTCGATGGCCGGGTTCACTTTGTAGGAAGGTTCATTCACCAGCGTCTGCACTTCAAAGTTGCCGATGACGGGGTCTGCCAACACTCGCGCCAAAGCCTCAGCATCCTGGGCGGGAGCGACCAGTTGGCGCAAATCCGCGTCTTTGTATTGGTAGCTGGCAATGATCAGGGCAAGCCGCTTCTCACTCATTAGCGATCACAATCCCCCCATGGCGGCTGAGCCAGGCATTAATCAATCGCTGCTGCTCTTCAGAGGAGATGCCGGTCACCTCTAACTTGTCGCCGCCAATCTCCAAGGTCACACTGTTCCGCTCGTGGCGCGTGAGCCAGGATTGGAGTGTGTTGATCAATGTGGTGAGCACCCCGCCTGAAGCAACCAAAGCCACCAGGAGTGCACCCCAGGTGACCGAGTCGCCGGCCTTGGCTCTTTCTGGAGCTTCCCCCGCACGGACCCCAACCGCCTCCACATCCAGCTCCAGAAGTTCTTTCCGTAGCTGTTGGGTAAGCTCTGCCAGTTCTTCCTCGTCGGTCTCCGGCCCGGCGTTAATATTGAGCATCAACTGGGTTGTCTGGTCTGGCATAAGATCACCTCTCAAAATTCGATCACAACGAACCTTGTCACATCCAATATATCATATTTGCCCCCAGCTTTCAAGAGATTTCGTGCCGAGGGCTTGCGACTGTAGGTAGGGGCGGGTGATGGGTAGGGGTATGAAAGAATATTAGGAGGGTGGGCACACAGATTGCTCTGCTGACCCGCAGAGCGGCCAGGATGAAGATGGTGGATCAGGATACTGCGCCGATGGTGGGTCCAGAGCCCGTGGAGAGAGGGTAGGGAGTTGCTCATACGTATCACTGCATAAAAAAACCCGCCGCGTTGGGCGGGGTCTGCTCGTCGAGTGGCTAGTGTGTGTTGGCAACTGTGCCTAGAATCTAGGGGTAAGACCACTGAAAAGCAAAATGGAAACCGCTTTGAAAATAGACAGTGGGGGGCAGGCTTTTCCCCAGAGGGCATGGTGACTGTTCAGAATATGATGATGCTCGGCCCCCTCGGGGCCGGCAAAACCCTCATCGCCCGCTCCATGCCCTCCATCTTGCCCCGGCTCACTGGAGACGAAGCCCTGGACATCACCCGCGTCTATTCGGTGGTCGACGTGCTGCCATCGGTTGAAGATGAAACGCTACGGGCCGAGTTCCTGGCGGCGGAGTCGGTTCAACGGCTGTTCATTTCGTGGCCGCTGAGATAGTGGTCAGAACGGCTTATAAACTGGTCTACTCCGGTGAGGGGATGGCGCCAACCTGCCGCATCAGCCCAAACATATCGAATTCAATCCATTCTTCGACCACCTTGTTGTCAACGAAACGATAGATATTCATCCCTGTGATGGTCACTTCTTTGCCGGTAGGGGAAACGTTCATAAAGTCACCATCGTGGAGGCTGTAGCGGATCCACCGGCAAGCGGCTCGATCTCCCTCGGCGACCAAATCCTCCACTTTGCCTCCGTAGGCCGGAAAGGTTTCACGCATCATTATAACCGTTTGTTTAAGCCCCTGCCGCCCTGGTGGTAGCATGCCATTGTGGAGGATATAGTCGGCAGCAACCAGCTCATCCGCAATCGAAAGATCTCCCTTGAGCCACATTTCCTTGAATAGACGGGTTACAATGGCTTTGTTTTGTTCCACTGACATAAAAATTCTCCCTTTGATAGGGTGCGATTCAGAATGAGTCGCACCCATTGTTGATAGAAAACGATGCAAGAATAGGTCGCGTCTTTTGGTTTATAGATGTCCTCTTTAATAAAGTGTTTAGCTAGAATGGTGCATATTGCGCTGTCGCCATACCCAGCAGCGCTATGACCAGGAATACCAGCGCAACTTGTCCTAGTTTGCCTAATCGGGCTACCAGGGCTTGCATCTGAGTCGCTTGCGCTGGGGTGGGTGGACTGCCTTGCACCTGAATTTCCTGTCCGATGGTCTGCATCTGATCGAAGATGCCGCGTATCATCACAACTGCAAATATCCAGGCGATCACGCCGGCTATGCCGCCAACGGTCAGGACAAGGCCGTATCCAGAACGAAGGAAGGACAATCGAAATCCCGAAAGAATCCAGTACATGAGCAACCCGGACAGCATGGTGAGGGTGGCGGTGGCATAAACTGTCGACAACAGGCGGGTCTTCTGGGTGAGGTGTTGCATCGTCTTCTGTCCTTCCGCGCCGGTTGCCTGCACGGTCGGTTGCAGAAAGCCGATGTTGAAGAAAGCAAATCCGACCCAAAACACGCCGCTGAAGATATGGATAACACGAAGAACCAAGATAAGAATTCCCATAATACACCTCCTGGCTATGAGATAGATAAGTCACCCACACTCCAGAAAACGCCAGAGTATTGTGAGGGACCTGGCTCAAAGGCAAGTTAACGCTCCGGTCCGGTTGGTTTCGAGGCTTCTGCCGGCGGTGGGCCCTCGGGAGGCTCGAACTCGGCCAGCAGGTATGCGGCCAGGCTTTCCAGGTCGGGGAAATGACGCGGCTCGCCTGCTCCGCTGATACGCTTAAGGGTAGCCCGCCAGGGAGCGCCAGGGGCAGCCCGGAACAGGCGCAGCAGATATGATTTGTAGGTGAACCCGTTGTTGGACATCGTTGCCTCGCGTCGGGTGTATCGTTCAATACGCTACGCCCCGACCATGAGTAGGCCATCCGGCCACTCCTGAGACCCAGCGCGATCAAGAATCTGCTTAATACTCTATCGCTAGCAATAAGTCAGGCAACTTGGGCGGGGGTGATTCTCCCTCCCCTCGATCCTCTTTCATGGGGAGGTTTTTTGGGACTGGGGAACCTCTCCCCCCCTCAGTCCCCCCCGCTGGGGGGGAAGCCTGGCTCCTCCCTTGTGGGACTGGCGAACCTCTCCCCCCTCAGTCCCCCCTGCTGGGAGGGAAGCTTGGCTCCTCCCCCCAGCGGGGGGAGGTTGGGAGGGGAGAGAGCTGCTGCCCACAACTTACCCCACTTACGGGTAACGATAGGCCTTAGTACGGAGTACGTTCGACGTCCTCGCCGAACCAGAACTCCGGTGGACCGGCCACTCCTGCGTTCGCCATAGCCGACTTCAAATCCTCGGAGTTGGCAAACGCGGTTGCGGCATTCAGATCCTTAAACTGGTGCGTAACAATAATGGTGTTCGGGTCCTTAGGGTCGCGATGGA
>CAYTNQ010000130.1:0-12585 GCA_964439175.1 uncultured Anaerolineales bacterium
CCGCCTGGTCCGGCTGCGCAACTGAAACAGGGAACCACTGAAGCACTGACCCTATGAAGCCACTGAACTGACCTGCAACCCGCGCTCTATCCTAATCAGTGCTCTCACTCTTTCAGTGCTTCAGTGGTTCCGATACCAACCGCCTGGTCCGGCTGCGCAACTGAAACATGGAACCACTGAAGCACTGACCCTATGAAGTCACTGAACTGACCTGCAACCCGCACTCTATCCTAATCAGTGCTATCACCCTCTCAGTGCTTCGGTGGTTCCAACTCCACCTGCCTGGTCCGGCTGCGCAACTGAAACATGGAACCACTGAAGCACTGACCCTATGAAGTCACTGAACTGACCTGCAACCCGCACTCTATCCTAATCAGTGCTATCACCCTCTCAGTGCTTCGGTGGTTCCAACTCCACCTGCCTGGTCCGGCTGCGCAACTGAAACATGGAACCACTGAAGCACTGACCCTATGAAGTCACTGAACTGACCTGCAACCCGCACTCTATCCTAATCAGTGCTATCATCCTTTCAGTGCCTCAGTGGTTCCAACTCCAACCGCCTGGTCCGGCTGCGCAACTGAAACAGGGAACCACTGAAACACTGAACCTATGAGGTCACTGAACTGCAAACCCGCGCTCTATCCTAATCAGGGCTATCATCCTCTCAGTGCTTCAGTGGTTCCAACACCAACCGCGGTGCTAGACTGCAATCAGTATATCATGCCTGCTAACTGTTGACAATGGGGTTAGCCTTCCCGCAAAAAGAGAATCAGATCCAGGTCGCCTGGCGACTGGCCGTACTCGGTCAGCACCACGCCTGCCTCGGCCCGGAATTGCGTGCCGTGATTCACCACGTGTACCAGTATGTTCCCCAGGATGTTCTCGAAGGGGACGCCTTTCGTGTTGGTGTAATGAACGACGTGAACGACGCGTGCCACGTCTTCGTCCCCGAGCGAGGCGAGAAACGCCCGCATGGCCTTTTCTTCGTCTCGCCATCGCTGGGACCAGTGACTCCAATGAGGGGAACTGGCTTTCGGTTGGTACGGCAGCCGGCGAGATGCCCGCCTGGCAGCGCAGCCGCCACACAATCTCTGTGCCGAGTATATGGGCCAGCGTACCTCGCAGACTGTCGTGGCTGACGCGTGCCGGAGCGACAAATTGCTCAGGAGTAACCTGGGTCGAAGCGTGGAGCACCCGTGCATTCGCCCAGTAGTTATAATCGTATAGAGTCAGGATATCTGATTTGGGTGCATTCAATTTCAGTTGTAGGGACACCCCTTGCGGGTGTCCAGGGCGGGTGCACCCGCAGGTCCCCTCGCCCCTACAACCCATTTTGAACACGCCCATCTGATTTGTCCATGCGTTCGTCTCCTTTTGTTCCGTAAGCATCGTAACCTCTTGGTTGATACTGTACAAATTATGCGGCCATCATTAGAAAAGAGAAAATGGCGACATCCGGCAGCCCAAGGTAACATTTTAGATGAGTGAATACGCGACGTTGACAGGCATGTTGCGTTCTGTTACAATATTTCACGGAACAGTGCATCACTCCACTGTGAGCGAAAGTTGGCTCGGCGACAGTGGGATAGCTTCGTTTGTATCGAGCGAAAGTGTTGCATCCGCACCCAATATGATGTGTGTGCGGGCCTATCCGTCTTACAGTGTTTGTCGTATAATGGGAGCAGCCATGACGAGAGACCGCATTGAGATCAACCCGGAGGTTATGTTAGGCAAGCCAGTGATTCGCGGGACGCGCATCCCGGTGGAGCTCATTCTCCGCAAACTGAGCGAAGGCGCTACCGAAGCCGATTTGCTGGATGCCTACCCGCGCCTGACGCGGGCGGATATCCAGGCGGCGCTGGCCTATGCTGCCGATACCGTCGCTCACGAAACCATTCTGTTGCAAACACCCTGATGAGCACACCAAGGTTGCGCTTTCTCGCTGACGAGAGCTGTGACTTTGCCGTGGTGCGCGCTTTGAGGGCAGAGCTTTCTCGGAAAGTCCTTTATCGTCTAAGTGCCTGGTCTGACGGAACACGGACCACGCAACATGTTCGTAGTGCGTAGTCCCCACCCCGACCACTTTCCGAGAACTCTCCGCAAGCTAGGGAGGTAACGCGAGGATGGACGGACACGACATGCTGCTCCCCTGGGGAACAGACGAAATGCAGATCGCTTTGCCGGAGGATTGGCACGTAGCCGGGATACGGGAGCCTGCCTCTGTGCCTCCGGTAAACAACCCGAGCCACGAAGTACACCGCAGCCTGGGTGAGCCCATAGGGTCTCCTTGCCTTCGAGATTTGGCCCGGCCAGGGATGAAGGTGGCCCTGGTGATTGATGACCTGAGCCGCCCTACCCCGGTGGCCCTGATCCTGCCCGCCGTGTTGGAGGAACTGGCGCGAGGTGGAGTCGACCCGGAGTCGATTACTTTGATCACCGCGCTGGGGGTGCACCGGCCGATGCGCGAGGAAGAGGTGGCGCAGCGGGTGGGCGCCGCGCTTCAGTCGGGGCTCCGCTGGGAGAATCACGATTGCGACGACCTGGAGCGACTGGTCTTTGTCGGGACCACGAGCCGGGGCACGCCTGTCTTCTTCAACCGGACCGTGGCCCGGTCTGACCTGATTGTATCCATCGGATGCATCGAACCTCACATCATCGCCAGTTTCGGTGGGGGCTACAAGAATCTGTTCCCGGGCGTGGCTGGCCGGGAGACGGCGGCGCGTAATCACGTTCTCAACTGCGCGCCGGAGACTTTCAATATGGTAGGCCAGCCCATCGAGCGCAACCCGATGCGCCTGGACCTGGAAGAGGGGGCCGGGATGCTCAAGCAGCCGGTCTTCATCGTCAACGCCATCCTGAACAGCGCCCTCCAAATCGTGCGGATTGTCTCCGGGGACCCGATTGTCGCCCATCGAGAGGGCGTTAAGACGAGCGCCGGGTTGTACGGCGTGCCGCTGCCGGCTGCGGCCGACGTGGTGATCACCGATTCTCACCCCATGGATCAGGACTTGCGGCAGGGGGTCAAAGCCCTGGCTAACACCATCCGGGCCGTGCGGCCGGGGGGAGTGCAGATCACCCTGGTGCGAGCCGATGATGGGGTGGGAGTCTTTGGCCTGGCCAACCGCCGCCTGCCCTTAGGGCGAGGGGGATTGCGCGCCCTGGCCCCCTTGTTGTTGCGCCTGGTGCCCCGGCTGAAGATGCAGGGGGTGGGAGAGGAAGATCGCTTTTTCCTGTACTTTGCCCTGCAGGCCATGCGCCATTGCACCATGTTGCTGTATGCTCCGACCATCCCGGCCGAAGTTCAAGCCAATCTCCCCTTCGTGCAGTTTGTCAATAGCCCGCAAGAGGCGATTAGCCGGGCGCAGCGTCTAGTAAATGGGCGGGCCGAGGTGGTGGCGTTCCCTCACGGAGGGACCACGTATCCGATTTTGGGATAAGGAGCTCCAAGTGGGGCAGACTTTTCCCCAGAGGGAACCTATGGGCTAGCCTGCCCTGGGCAGACTGGAAAGTCTGCCCCACTTTACTTTTCAGGCACACCCTTAAAGGCAAGATGGCTATGATGGACAGCAGGCGTCTCATCTTCATCCACGGCCTGGCGGGTAGCAGCCAGGGATTCAAGGCCACCCTACTGCGCGGGCTGTTTCCTGAGATCCTCACGCCCGATTTTGAGGGTTCGCTGCAAGCGCGCATGGCTCAACTTACCAACATACTCTCCGACGGACCAGACTGGATTATCATCGGGTCCAGCCTGGGTGGCCTGATGGGGACCATGTTTACCTGCCAGCATCCGCAACAGGTGAAAAAGCTCATTCTGCTCGCTCCCGCCCTTATCTGGCCGGAGTTCGCCCAGTCCTTGCCCCCACCGGTTTCCGTGCCGGTGGTGATCTACCACGGGCGAGAGGATCACCTCGTCCAGTTGGACCAGGTGCGCCCGGTAGCGGAACACATCTTTCTGAACCTGACCTTTCACGTCGTGGACGACGACCATGGGCTACACAAAACGGTTCAGGCCATTGATTGGGTGGCTGTGTTGGGTGATTGATTGAAAGACTGGATGGGTGGCTCAGACAGGCCGCGCGGGTTGATGAAGATCAAGAGCGCGACGATGGCGAAGCCTATGCCTCCGATCACGCCGACGGGCAATGGGCCGAGTAACGGGTTAGGTTGCCCCCGGACAAAGATGGTGCCCAGGCTGGCGATGCCGTTGATGGCCCCATGGCCGATGACCGCCGGCCAGACACTTCTACCTTTCAACGTGGCCCACCCCAGGAATGTTCCCAGGATCAGGGTGAACCAAACCATCGCCAGCGGCCCCAGGAAGGGCGCACCGGGGTAAGCCAGGCCATAGTTGTGGCCCATCAGAATAAGCGGCCAGTGCCACACGCCCCAGATCAAACCCATGAGCCACATGGCCCTGCGTCCACCCAGCGGCATCAGTTTGGGTTGCAGGTAAGCGCGCCAGCCAAACTCTTCACCAAAAGTTGCCAGGCCATTGATCAATGGGGCGATGAGCATCGCCTGGACGACCTGGGCGATAGCGATGCCCCAGAGGTTGATCTGATTGACGTCAATACCGCGCGGAACCCTCGCGGCAAGCATATCTTTTAACGTGCTCAACGTTGAATCGTAGTACTGCGGAAAGAGCAGGAAGAAGATCACCAGTCCGGCAATAGTCAAGACACCCGGCAGGAACCAGGCAGCCAGCCAGTAAAGCCAGCCCTGCTTCAGTTTGGGCCGCAGATAGGTATTTTCCCAGCCTTCTCGGGTGACCAACCGGGTCAGGATGTGTGCCAGGGCGGGGGACCACATGACCAGCCCGGCAACCAATACGAGGGCCAGAGTGATACCCATTCCGGGGACCAGCATCGGGCTGTTCACCAACCCGCCCGTCAGATAGACGACCAGCGAGGTAGCCCAGGCAATGCCGAAGGCGAATGCCAGGTAAATAGAGATGCGTTTGGTGTCCACGTTGTCGTTCACGCTGAACCTCTGGTTAGGCCTTGTAAAGGAATAAGTTCCGATTTTCCACGCTTGGAGTCCGACCAAAACTCGGAAGTTATTCTTTTACAGGCCCTTAGGGGACCAGGTTGTTCTGTACAGCCAGCGCTACCGCCTCCGTACGGCTATCGACTCCCAACTTCGAGAGAATGCTGCTGACGTGGAACTTAACGGTAGAGCGACTGACCACCAGCCGCCTGGCGATCTGGGGATTGCTCAGTCCCTCAACCATCAAGGCCAGCACCTCTCGCTCGCGGGGGGTCAGGTCATGGCCTGGCGGAGGTGGATGGCTGGCGGCCTGGACCAGCGCCTGAGTTGCCTCGGGGGCCAGAGTGGGCCGTCCTGCGTGGGCCGCCCGGATGGCGTCGGCCAGTTCGTCGGCTGAGACGTTCTTGAGCAGGTAGCTGATGGCTCCTGCCTGAAGCGCCCCTTGTACCAATTCATCTTCTTTAAAGCTGGTCAGAGCAATGACTTGCACTTGGGGGCAGCGCTCTCGGATGGCGCGGGTAGCGGCAGCCCCGTCCATCCCGGGCATCACCAGGTCCATCAATACTACGTCGGGTTGTACCTGCTCGCACAGACGCACTGCCTCCTCGCCGCTCCCTGCCTCGCCGACCAGCTCCAGGCCGTCGAAAGCCAGCAAGAAGGCGGCCAGCCCACTCCGCACTACGGCGTGGTCATCCACGAGCACGACTCGAATAGGATTTGGTTGGGTCATCTTGTGTTCAGCCTCTCCTGGGGCGATAAACGTGAGTGCTCTGGCCGAAGAAGACCTCGGCAGCTTCCATCACAGTTTCGGATAGAGTCGGATGGGGATGAATGCTCAGTTCGATGTCGGAGACCAGCGCTGCCATCTCGACAGCGAGCACGCCTTCGGCGATCAACTCACCGGCGCCAGGTCCCACCATGCCAACTCCTAACACCCGTTCGGTTTCGGGGTCAATGATGAGCTTGGTCAGGCCGTCGTTTCGGCCCAGAGTGATCGCCCGGCCAGAAGCCCCCCAGGGGAAGCGGGCCACCTGGATCGGGCGATCTGTCTCCTTGGCCTGTGTCTCGGACAGACCGCACCAGGCAATCTCCGGGTCGGTAAAGACCACTGCCGGTATGGCTTGGGGCTCGTAGGCGACCTTACGGCCGGCGATCACCTCAGCCGCCACGCGGCCCTCGTGGGTCGCCTTGTGAGCCAGCATCGGCTCGCCGGCAACGTCGCCAATGGCATAGATCGCCGGCTCAGCGGTGCGGCGTTGTTCGTCCACCTGGATGAAGCCGCGCTGGTCAATTTCGACCTGGGTGTTTTCCAGGCCCAGGCCACCAGAGTTGGGCTTGCGCCCTACGGACATGAGAACCTTCTCAAATACCTGTTCCGCTTCCTCGACCTCCCCCTCAAATTTCACTTTGATGCCGCCTTCTACTTCTTGCATCTCCGAAACGGTGGTGTTGAGCATAATTGAATGGAACGACTTCTCCAGCCGCCTGGAAAGAACTTTAACCAGGTCGCGATCTGCACCCGGCAGTAAGCCCGGCATCATCTCCACTACAGATACCTGGCTGCCCAGGGCAGCATATACCGTCCCCAGCTCCAGACCGATGTAGCCGCCGCCGATGACCAGCAGCGTTTTGGGAACGTCGCTCAATTCCAGGGCAGCCGTGGAGTCCATAAGGCGCTCCGAGTCAAGGGAGAGATGGGGAATGGTGGCCGGCCGGGAGCCGGTGGCCACGATGGCGTGCTCGAAAGTCAGTATTTCTTCTTCCCCCTCGGCTCTCTGGATTTTCAAGGTCCCGGCGTCTAAAAAAGTGGCCCGGCCCTGGATGAAGTCGATATTCCGCTGCTTTGAGAGTAATTTTGTCCCACCAGTCAATTGCTGCACCACACTTTCCTTCCAGGCGCGCAGCCTGGCCAGGTCAATCTCGGGTTCGGAAAACGCCACGCCCCAATCGGCGGCCTCGCGCGCCTCAGCCAGAAGTTTGGCCACGTGCAACAAAGCCTTGGAGGGGATGCAGCCGCGATAAAGACAGACGCCCCCCGGCTTAGGTTCCAGGTCTATCAAAGTCACCTGCAGGCCAAGATCAGCGGCCAGGAATGCCGCAGGGTACCCGCCCGGCCCACCGCCAACGACTGCCAGCTCCGTCGAATTTGTGTTTTCACTCATCGTCCCTCAGCCCTCCAGAGCAAGCAGGAAAGGTTGCTCAAGCGCCTGGGCGACCCAGCGCAGGAAGCGGGCCGCATCTGCGCCGTCAATCAGGCGATGGTCGTAGGAAAGCGACAGCGGCAGTATCAGCCGGGGTACAAAGTCCCCATCCCTGAAAACGGGCTCGGTGCTGGCGCGGGCGATGCCCAGAATGGCAACATCGGGAGGGTTGATGATGGGGGCAAAATTGGTACCCCCGATGCCTCCCAGGTTGGTGATAGTGAAAGTGCCGCCTTCCAGGTCTTCCGGGGTTACTTTTCTATCTCTGGCTTTCTCCGAGATCTGAGTGAGCTCAACCGACAACTCGATGATGTTTTTGCGATCCACGTCCCGGATGACTGGGACGAGCAGCCCGCGATCTGTGTCCACCGCGACTCCGATGTGATAATACTTTTTGTAGATGATCTCCTGGTTGGCCATATCCAGGCTGGCATTAAACTTGGGAAAGACCTTCAAAGCAGAAGCAACGACCTTGAGGGCGATGGCCGTCACGGTCAGCTTCCCGCCGGCCGTTTCCACTTTCTTCGCATACTGCTTACGCAGTTGTTCCAACTGGGTGATGTCCGCCTGGTCAAAATTAGTCACGTGGGGGATCGTTGCCCATGCCTGGCTCAATCGCCGCGCCGTCGTGCGGCGCACGTTGCTCATCGGTTCCCGTTCCACTCTTCCCCATTTCGCGAAGTCTGGCAGCGGCAAGATTGGCGCTTCCCCTCTGGCAGGTTCAGCGCGCTCTGCCTCCAGGTTCAGTTGGCGCACGTAGTTTTTCACGTCTTCCATCGAAATCCGTCCCCCTGGGCCGGACCCCGGAACCTGGTTGATATCGACTCCAAGTTCCCGCGCCAGGCGACGAACAGAAGGTGCGGCCGGGGCGATCACGCCCGGTGCTTCAGATGGGCGTTCAGGGGCAGGGGAGTCGCCGGCTTCAATCCTGGCCAGGGCTTCCTTGCCGTTGCGCCTCTTTTCAACGGGCTCGGCTGGCTCTACCATTTCTTCCTGGTCGATAGACTCCCCCTCTGAGATCCCTTTTTCCGCTTCCGCCTGAGGCTGCGGCTCAGGTTGGCCTTCTTCTTTGCCTTCAGGGATCGTTTCTATGGTCAAGATTAGTTGCCCCACTTTGACTTCTTCGCCTGCCTCCACGTGGATTTCTTGGATCGTCCCGTGCATAGCGGCAGGAACTTCGATGACCGCCTTGTCGGTTTCCAGTTCCAACACGGATTGATCCGGCTCGATGGTGTCACCCACCGATACCAGGACCTTCGTTATCTGGGCTGCTTCGATGTTTTCACCCAATTCGGGAAGTCTAAGTTCAGTAGGCATCTTTCAGGTCCTTTCTCATGAGGTCACGGGATCGGGTTTGGCAGGATCAATCTCCAAATCGTGCATCGCTTCTTCCACGTCATCAAAGGCGATTTCTCCCTCCCGTGCCAGGGCGGTCAATGCAGCCAGCGTAATGTATCTGGCGTCAATTTCGAAGAAACTGCGCAGGGCCTGCCGGCCGTCGCTCCGGCCGAAGCCGTCCGTCCCGAGAGAAAGCAAGGGCCTGGGGCACCAGCGAGCGATGGAGTCGGGCAGGGCTTTTACGTAATCAGAGGCTGCTACCAGGACGCCGGGTGCCTCCGCCAGACATTGACTGACGTAAGGCACCCTCGGCTTTTCAGTCGGGTGCAGCATGTTCCACCGTTCCACCTCTAGCCCATCGCGCCGCAGTTCCTTGTAGCTGGTCACACTCCAGACGTCGGCGGCGACGTCGTATCGCTCCTCCAATATCCCCTGTGCTTTCAACGCTTCGTTCAAAATCGCGCCGCTGCCAAAAAGCTGGGCCCGGAATTTGGGGTTCGGTTTGTCTGAAGGCTTGAACCGGTACATCCCCTTGAGAATGCCTTCTTTGACCCCGTCGCCCTCTGGCATCGGGGGCATGGCATAGTTTTCGTTCTCCACCGTCAAATAGTAGAAGATGTCTTCCTGGTTGGTGTACATACGGTGAATGCCATCTCGGATGATGGCTGCCATCTCGTAGGCAAAGGCTGGATCGTACGTGACGAGATTGGGCACAGTGTAGGCCAGAAGGTGACTGTGTCCGTCTTGATGCTGTAGACCTTCGCCGGCGAGGGTGGTACGACCCGAGGTGCCTCCCACCAGAAACCCCCGGCAGCGTATGTCGCCTGCAGCCCACATAAGATCCCCGATGCGCTGGAAGCCGAACATGGAATAGTAAATGAAGAAGGGTATCATATTGATGCCGTGAGTGGCATACGCCGTGCCGGCAGCGATAAAGGAGGCCATCGAACCCGCCTCAGTGATGCCCTCTTCCAGGATTTGACCATCCCTGGCTTCCTTATAATACAACAGGCTCTCTGCGTCGACCGGTTCGTAGAGCTGGCCGGCGTGAGAATAGATGCCGACTTGGCGGAATAATGCCTCCATACCGAAAGTGCGTGCTTCATCAGGCACGATGGGCACAACCAGCCTGCCCAGTTCCTCGTCGCGGAGTAATTTGGAGAGGATGCGCACGAAAACCATGGTGGTGGATACTTCGCGGCCTGCTGTGCCTCTGTAGAACTCCTCAAAGGGTTCTTCCGGCGGCGTTTGTAAGGATGTGAGATTGACGACCCGGTTGGGCAGATAGCCCCCCAGTTTTCGCCTCCGGTCTTGCAGATACTGAATCTCTGGGCTTTCCTCTGGAGGCCGATAAAAGGGAGCCTGGGCGACCTCCTCATCAGAGATGGGAATGCCAAAGCGCATGCGGAATTCTCGCAACTCGACCTCGTTCAGTTTTTTCTGCTGGTGAGTGATGTTTTTGCCTTCTCCAGCCTCACCCAGCCCGTAGCCTTTGATCGTTCTGGCCAGGACGACGCTGGGGGACCCTTTGTGTTCCACTGCGGCTTTGAAGGCGGCATAGATCTTCTCCGGGTCATGTCCGCCGAGTCTCAGCTTTTGGAGTTGCTCGTCCGATAGATGTTCCACCATCTTCTGCAAGCGTGGATCAGCGCCAAAAAAGTGTTCGCGGATGTAGGCGCCCCCTGCCACAGTGTATTTCTGATACTCGCCGTCGACTACTTCTCCCATGCGTTTGACCAGGACCCCATCGTGATCCTTGGCCAGCAACGTATCCCAATCATTGCCCCAGACGACCTTGATCACGTTCCAACCAGCACCCCGGAAAATGCGTTCAAGTTCCTGGATAATATGGCCGTTGCCACGTACCGGGCCATCCAGCCTCTGCAGGTTGCAATTGACGACGAAAATCAGGTTGTCCAGTTTTTCGCGTGCAGCCAGGGTGATCGCGCCCAGCGCTTCCGGCTCATCCGTCTCTCCATCTCCCAGGAAGGCCCACACCTTGTCGCCCGTGTCTTTCTTCAGTCCCCTATCTTCGAGATAGCGGTTAAAGCGTGCCTGGTAAATAGCCATAATCGGACCTAAACCCATGGAAACGGTAGGAAATTGCCAGAAATAGGGCATTAGCCACGGGTGAGGGTAAGAGGAAAGGCCGCCGCCAGGTTTAAACTCGCGCCGGAAGTTCTCCAAATTTTCCTGAGTCAGGCGCCCTTCTAAAAAGGCCCTGGCGTAAATGCCCGGGGAGGCGTGACCCTGAAAATAGATAATATCACCCTCGTAGTTGTCCCCCTGCGCCCGGAAGAAGTGGTTAAACCCCACCTCGTACAGCGCCGCTGCTGAAGCATAGGTGGAGATATGCCCGCCAATACCGTCTTCTTCGCGGTTGGCTCGCACTACCATGGCCATCGCGTTCCAGCGAATCAGGCTTTTAATGCGCCGCTCGATCTCCCGGCTGCCAGGGTAGGGAGGCTGCTCTTCGGCCGGGATGGTATTGATGTAGGGTGTGTTCGCCGAGAAGGGCATGCGAACCCCCGCCTCATACGCGTGGACTTGCAGTTGCTGTAAGAGGCGCTGGACTCGTTCAGGATCACCAGTTTGCAACACGTAGTCCAGGGATTCGAGCCACTCACGAGTTTCTATCGCTTCCAGTTCAGCCATCTCTTTATCTCTGTTCATTGTATCACTCGTTCTACGCTTCCTTGTTGTTTCAGAAAATTGCCCAGTGGACATTTACCATAATTAGTTTCTCCAAATAGTATTCTACTTTAGTTTCCGCTGGTTGCCAAGCAGATGCTGGGTGGGGCGCGTCAATTGTACGCCAAATCGATGAAACAGACCAGTCGCTGCCTGGGTTGGTATAGCAATCCCTCAAGATACCGGTTGCATCGGGGGAATTTTTGTTTTATACTTAGTGTAAAAGGAGGAATCAGCGCAGAAGTTATCGACGACGTAATGCTGTGGCTCTGGGCTAGGAAGGAGGCTTAGGATGGCACTTGAATCTAAGAATTTGTTGGCCTCTGATCTTAACCGCAGCATTGAAGGTGATAGTGACGCTACTTACGATCTTCTTTCTCGACTTGTCAGCGATGATCCTGAGACGCAAACTGGAACCGTCGACCTTCTTGAAGAAACCCAAGAACTTGAATTGTGGCGCCTTTTGCTAGAAATGCTGGCCCTGCATACGTGGCGTGGCAATCCCATCCCCGTGGCAGAGGTAACCGGGCAAGATCCTAAACGTTTGGAATTTAGTATTCGAGGTCTGTTTTGCAACACAGCGGAAACGCCAGCTCAGCAGGCTAAAATCACGCTTCTGGAAGAATCTCTTGATCACGACAATCCCAACATCCGCCATCATGCGACATTACTCTTAGGGCGGCGTGGGGATGAGGCTGCGTTACCCTCTCTTCTCGATATGCTAAGCTCAGGCGACGAAATCTGGGCGATACCGGCAGCAAATGTGATAGGCGAGATGGGATATAACCAAGCGGCTGATGCCTTGGTTGTTGCTATAGCCAGTAATCTCCCAGGCTTGCATCGAGTGGCAGCGAAAGCTCTACAAGAGCTGGGGAACCCAGCAGTGCCAGCTCTTATAAGGGCTCTCCAACAGCCTGACGATCATGTCCGCTGGCACGCTGCTCGCGTCTTAGGCAGAATCGGTGATCCCCAGGCTATACCTGCCCTAACAGAAGCGCTAGAAGACGTTGATAATGGCGTTCGCTGGTTGGCGGGAGAGGCGCTTACCCGTCTAGGAGACGAAGTTTTAGAGCCGCTATTACAACATCTGGTGCACAAGCGCATCAATGCCTTCCGCAGAAGTAGCACCATTCACGTGCTAGCTCATTTTCAACGTGAAGGGTTGCAAGCAATTGCACCAGTTGTCGAGGCCTTACGGAGCGTAAATTATGCTGTGCTGACGCCGATGGCGGCATATAAGGTGTTGCAGGAGCTACACAGAATCAAATCATCCAAATAGCTTCTGGAAAACATTACAGAGCCACTTGCGTCACACTTAAGGGTCCATAAAAGAATAAGTTCCTGCACTTCCACCAGTTTTGCCAAAGAA
>CAYTNQ010000131.1:0-12583 GCA_964439175.1 uncultured Anaerolineales bacterium
CCCATTTGCGCAGCAAAACGGCTCCACTGAAAATAGACATCAACCACGACCAGAAAAGCAACGACCCGGCCTGACTGCCCCACAGCGCCGTCACTTTGAAAAAGAGAGGCATAGCCCGGTTGGTCACCTCGGCCACATACAGCGTGCGAAAGTCGCTGCTGATGAGCAGATACTCCAGAACCACCACGGCCAGGGTTAACAGGCCGGTCACAGTCAGGGCAGCATTGCGCGCACTCATCACCAATTCAGGTACTCGCCGCCGTGCGCCAACCAATGCTACCACAGCAGCGTAAAGGGCCAAAACTAAAGCCAACAACAACGCCCCATATCCAACGTTCGCCATCCACGATCCTCCTGGCAAATCAGCAAATCAACAAATCAGCAAATCAACAAAAAAGTGATTTTGACAAGTTAGATTCGGCCTCATGGGTGTAATCTGTATCATATCATAGTTTCTATGATGGGGTACTAGCGAACGGCTTCTACCTTCTCTTCGGTAAAGCCGCTCTCCTCATAGCGAGAGGGACATTTGAGCAAAAGAGTCTGAGCGGTAAACGCGTTCCCATCGAACTTGCCCTCGATAATGGCTTCAGCGTCGTGACGCATTTGGTCAGGCTTAGGGCCATTAAAGATCACGGGGAGAGTGTCACCGCTCTCACCAGCCACTTCGAAGCGCAGAACCAGGTCGCGCGAATTGAAGTCAATGGTATCGCCCACCACCTTGCCCGACACCCGCACGTTGCGATCATAGATAGAGGATCCCTTACTATGCAATTCTTCTACGGTCAAGAAATAGGCAGCAGTGCTCTGAGTGGCGGTAAAGATTAGATAGATGATTGCTATCGCAATCACCGCGCCGCCGATGATGAATTTGACACGCTTATTGGCCGCGCTGCTGCGGGCGTGGGGTTGCGCTTCAGTTACCAATTCCGTCATTACTTTCCACCTCCGTTACAGAGTTTTCTTTATCACGGACGCACCAATGCCCACCACAGCCGGGCGTCGGCGGCCAGAGGCACGCCCTTGAGAGCAATCAAAAAGGGATATTCGCCCATCCGGCGCATACGAGCGTAGGTAAAGTACTGGTCCAGTTTGGGCTGAGCATATACTTCTTGCATCGCTGCATACCAGGGCAGGTCGTCCATTTTTTGATAATGCCAGTACTCAAATGCTTTAAAGTGCCAGGTCCAACTAAAGTCTTCATCGTCCCAGGACGAGATGCGATTCCACCCATATTCACGAGCCAGGGCCGTGAAGTCCACGTAATAGCCGTGCGGCACCGGCTTTTCAATACCCCCCTGATCAGGAGCAATCTCGGCCCGCGCCCGATAGCTGTAATCCCATGGGTTTACAGTAATGGGTCGGCCACAAGTACCGCTCTGGTCGGCGCAACGCAAGAGAACACGCCAATAGGTCTCGCCCCCCATGTCGTCGCGGACGATTTCCATCACCTGCCCATCGTCGGTGTGATATTCAAACAGAGTGTCTACAGCACGCCCGCTCTTGTGCCAACTCGCATATTCCGACGTATCATTGAAGAAATCATAGGGACGCCAGGTCTCTGAGACCTGTCCCAGGAAATCGTACCCGACTTCTTCGGCCAGCCGGCGACGGAGAGCATTGAACGAGTCGTCCACCCGGTCGCTTAGATAGGGAGTCATCGCCGGAGTCGGCAGACTCAGACCAGCCACGGGCACCAGATCCCACGGCTCACCACCACTACTCTGGCTGGGAGTCAAATCTTCTACGTATAAGGACGAAGGCTCCGTATCAACCAAAGTGGGCAACGGCGTGCCGTAATTGACAGCCAGGCCACTCCAGGTGGGCCGCCCCTCCAGCCAGGCCACATCGGTCAGGCGCGTCGGCAACTGATGCGCCTCGCCCGGGGCCAACCACAAAAGCTGCTCGCCATCAAAGCGCCGGTGGAGCACCGCCAACCGCTCCCCCTCTGGCGACCATGCCGGGCCGTCGTCCCGTCCCAGCCAGGTAACTTGCGTCGCCGGCTCGCTATCAGCCCCAGGAGTCGAGACGGCCATCGAATAGATCTCGCGTTCGCCCAACCAGTTACGGACGAAGGCCAACTGGCTCCCATCCGGGCTCCAGGTGGGCCACTCCTCAGCAGCCTCGCTGTTTGTGAGTTGAGTCAGCGCGCCCGTCTTCAGGTCCAGCACGAACAGGTCCTTGTCTCCCATCTGCCAGGAGGTAAAGGCGATGCGGCTCCCGTCCGGGCTCCAGGCAGGTGCAAAGTCGCCGGACGAAGAATCGGCGGTCAGATTCTTCAGTGCGCCATTCTCCAGGTCTATTATCCAAACGTCCAAGTCGCCAGCGCGGAACGATTCAAAAGCGAGCTGCGTCCCATCCGGGTTCCAGGCAGGTGCGCCATCGTAAGCTGGATGATCGGTCAGGCGCGTTTGCTGACCCGTCACCAAATCCAAGATATAAAGATCCCAATTGCGCTCCCGGCGCGAGGCAAAGGCTAATTTCGTCCCATCAGGCGAATAGGCCGGGTCTCGATCTTCATAAGAGTCGTCAGTCAGTTGCCGCAAGTCACCACCAGTTTCATCCACACTATAAAGGTCCCACTGGCTGTGACGGTAAGCGGCAAAGGCAAGACGCGATAAGCCATCAAAAGCCCGAGCGGTTGGGCAGGCCGGCGCCGGCAACATAAGGACGATCATCAACCCTATGCCTGCCACCCTAAAAGCGTACCAACGCCGGATAGGTGTATCTCCTGTATAGGGATTCGACGCTCGCACCTTACGTCCTTTGTTGATCGGCTAAATATGTGAGAATCTGTCGAAACACAAGACGGCATCCCACTACCGCTCCTCATAGGGATGTATAGCCAATGGGATGCTTTTTGGACAGGTCGGAGTGTATTTAACCACAAAATATATTTAACCACAAACGCATTAACCTAAGATTAAAGGTTATGGCCAATTGGGAATTTCGTAGCAATTGATCAGCAATTGATTGAATCATTGACAAAGGGCATGGGGCGTGCTAAACTTCTTCTGGCGCACTTTCGTGTCTAATCGAAGCACTCATTCATTGTGTAAATATAACTTGAAAAATGAACATCCATCACAATCATCGCTCCCAGCGACCACTGATTCTGGCCCACCGTGGCGCCAGCCACTGGGCACCCGAGAACACGTTGGCCGCCTTTCGGCTGGCGGCAGAAATGGGCGCCGATGGTGTTGAACTCGATGTACAGCTTTGCAAAGATGGCGAGGCTGTTGTCATCCACAATTTCACAGTAGACGAGACCACCGACGGCGGCGGGCGGGTTAAAGATTTTACCCTGGCTGAGTTACACCTACTCGATGCTGGTAGCTGGTATGCAGCCGATTTTGCAGGCGAACGCATCCCTACCCTGGCCGAGGTGTTGCACGAGCTTGGCCCTCGGCTTATGCTCAACATCAAACTCAAAACGATGGCCCTCTTCAGCGACGGATTGGAAGTAGAGGTCGTCAGGCTGATCGAAGACACCAACACGGTGCATCAGGTGATCGTTTCTTCCTTCAATCCGGTGGCGCTCTGGCGCGTCCGCCGTCTGAACCCGCATATTCCCACCGGGTTGCTTCACGCTCCTGACATGCCGCGCTATCTTCGCGACCGCTGGCTCCAGCCTCTGGCCCAGCCGAGTGCTCTCCATCCCCGCTGGGATATGATTGATGAGCAGAGTGTTGCCGCCGCACACCGCCAGGGGCTGGCGGTGAATCCGTGGACCTGCGATGACCCAGATGCCATGCGTCGCCTGATCGGCTGGGGGGTGGACGCCATCATCACCGAACGCCCTGACCTGCTGCACGACCTGTTGTCTAACATTGCGACAGAGGAATAAAGAGGTGGGCATTGAGAGGCAAATCGCGGGAGATAGTGATACTGGGGTGAACTTCGAATTCCGGGCTTCAGGCAGACGTTTGCCCCGCCGGTTCTTGCGGCTTGCCTTTCACTTGCTCTACTATCATTTGGCCTGGACCTATGATCTGGTGGCCTGGCTTGTTTCCTTTGGGCAATGGGCCACCTGGCGTCGTACCGCCACCCTTTTCTTGCAAGAGGGTCCTATCCTCGAACTCGCCTACGGCACCGGGGGCCTTATGGCCGATATGGCGGCACGCGGCCTGTCGCCGTTGGGTTTGGACCTTTCGCCTCATATGGCGCGCCTGGCCCGGAGACGATTGCTGCGGCAGGGAGCCATCACCCAACTGGTAATGGGCCAGGCGCAGCGTCTTCCCTTCCCAGACGCTTCATTTGCTAACATAGTGGCCACCTTCCCCACCGAATTTATTCTTGACCCACAAACCCTGACCTCGGCTGCTCGAGTTTTACGACCAGGAGGCTGCCTGGTAATAGTTGTGATGGGCTATTTAAAAGGTCCAGCACTCTTGCGAGGCTTCATCGAGTGGCTGTACCGAATCACCGGCCAGCGGGATATTCCCGAACCGAAACCCCTGGACCGCCTCCAGGCATTCGGGTTCACCGCCCGCTGGGAAGATGCCACGCTGGAGAGAGCCACAGCCCGGCTGCTAGTCGCCACCCGGTGTTAGAAGCTGAGGCTTGTCGGGGATGTTTCCATTTTGAACCATGGGAGGTTCCCCACCAATGTTGCCGCTCTTAACACATCCACTTTTTCTCAAGGACGGCCTCGTGGTATAATCAGTCCTACTTTGGCCGGGGTTATAGCCCGGCTGATACCCGAGGATGGAGCTTCGATATTGAGCACCCTTGTCAATCCCTACCATGCCGGCCGGCCTGTCGAAGGCCCTGCGATGTTCTTTGGCCGAGACGATGCCCTGATTTGGGTAGAGCAGCAACTCTCTCTCGACCGCCGATTCCTAATCGCGTATGGCCCGGACTTGATCGGCAAGACCTCGATGGTCCGCCGTCTTCCGGCCGTTTTGCCCAAGCACATATATTGCCTTTATTTCGAATGCAAGCCTCACCACGGCAAGTCGTTGACCCAGGTTTTGGCGGCACTAGCAGGTGAGCTGGCCAATCAGTTGATGGCCCGAGGTCTTGTTTCACCCCATCAAGTAGATACAGCCGCCGACTCGGCCACAGCCGTCAAATCCCTCTTGCAGCAGGCCATTCCTGGGCTGGGTGGGGAACAGCTATTGCTTATTCTCGACGACGGGCACTACCTGGTGAGCGACAAGATTCCCTCACTGGCTGACTTCTTGGACTTCCTAACCAGTCTTCTGACCGAAGTGCCACCCCTGTATCTGTTGTTGACGCTATCTGACTCGGCCTATAGCCAGCTCACTCATCCCCTTCTGGTGGGTGCGGTGGCCTTTCGCCTGGGGCCGCTCAGCAGCGACGCGGCGCAGCAGCTCATCACTCGACCCGCACAAGGGGCATTGCGTTTTGACGCAGGGGTGGTCAAGCGCATCGCCGAGATCACGTCGAACCACCCTTACTACTTGCACCTTTTCTGCTACACCCTTTACAACTGCTGCGCACGAGAGGGATGGATAAATCAGAGCGACATAGACCGGGTGCTGGAGACGTTGTTGACTCTTCCTAATCAACAATTCGACGCCATCTGGGATCAATCCAACTCGGCAGAGCGGGCGGCGCTGGCAGCATTGGCCGGGTTAAGGGGCGCACATGGCCCAATTATTCGCCAAGAGGTGATCAACTACCTGCGAAAGTTCGATCTGCGCGTTGTTCCCCAGGTGATTCTGGACGCGCTTGAGTCGCTGGCCGACCGGGGCGTGTTGGTACGAATGGGGGCATTGAGCTATCGCTTTGAGGTGAATCTCTTTCGCTACTGGCTTGATCGCCATACTGAGCCGGCCGAGGTACTGACTGGGGTTGACTGGGACCGGTACAGCGCGCGACTGGTAATGCGATCTGACACCGAGGAGGTGGCGGCAGAGTCTCCGCGTAGTAGCAGCGAGATGGAGGATGAGGAAAGCGAAAGGCATAGGTGGGGTTTGGGACAACTGTCCATCTTGGGGTTGACCGGGACGGCCTTGATTGGGATGGCTCTTCTGGCACTGGCTTTCAGCGGCGTGTTGCCCTTGGGAACCATGACGCCAACGCCGACAGCGGCGCTCGTTCAGGCACCAGGTGGCTTCACGTTACCAACACCCACGGCCACCTTCACTCCTGTGCCCACGCCGACGCCCACCCGGCCCCTGGTCGTCGCCCACTCCTTGCCGGCGATCGTCTATATGGCGCGCGGTGTCGCTGGCAACAGCCTCCCCCAGACTTGGGAACTCTTCGTAATGAACGCTGATGGCACTAATCGCCAGCAGCGAACCGAAAGCAATGCCGACAACATCACGCCGGTCTGGTCGCCCGATGGTCAGCGCATTGCTTTCGTCTCACAACGCGACGGCAATCGGGAAATCTACGTGATGAATGCAGGTGGCACAGACATAGCGAACGTCACCCAGAATCCGGCCGAGGATTGGACACCCGCATGGTCACCCAACGGCCAACAGATTGCCTTTTCGTCCAACCGGCAAGGCAACTGGGAAGTCTTCATCATAAACGCTGACGGCACTGGCCTGAGGCAGATCACCAACGATGGGAGCGGGAACCTGTCGCCAACCTGGTCGCCTGACGGACAAACGATGGCTTATGCCAGCAAGCGCGATGGGAATTGGGAGATCTATACGATACCTGCCCCGGATGTCCAGGGCCAGGTGACAGGGGGGCAGCGGCGTCTGACCTTCTCAGAGGGAAATGATCTATCGCCTATCTTTTCGCCGCAAGGTGACCGCATTGCCTTTGAGAGCAATCGAGAGGGGAATGTGGAGATCTACGTAATGCAAGCTAACGGGTCAAACCAACGAGATCTTAGCAACTTACCCTATGCTGATGACCATGGCCCGGTGTGGTCGCCTGATGGCCAACGGCTGGTGTTCTATTCTAACCGGGAAGGAAATTGGGATCTGTTTGTGACGACCGCCACGGGAGAGAACGTCATTAACCTAACCAACACCCCCGATATAGACGAGCAGGCTCCTGCGTGGCGACCTTAGTCTCTATTTCTCCATCTTCATGTGATCCTTCAGGTTATGCTCTACTGCATAAGCGGCGGCCTCAGCGCGATTAGAAACCCCCAGCTTACCCAAGATGTTACTCACATAATTGCGCACAGTTCCCTCGCCCAGGTAGAGCGCTTCGGCTATCTCACGGTTCGTTTTTCCTTCTGAGATAAGGGCAAGCACTCGTAATTCCTGCTCGGTCAGATCTGCGAAGGCAGCAAACGCTTCTTTACGAGCTGCTTCACGGACCTTGGCCAATACGCGGCGGGTAAGGCTGGGATCGAGCAGCGCCTCGCCACGCCCCACCGTTTCGATGGCACGCACCAATTCATCGCTGCCGATCTGTTTGAGGACATAGCCAGCGGCGCCAGCGGCGATTGCGTCGAACAGCAATTCTTCTTCTGCATACGAAGTAAGCATAATGACCCTGGTCTCGGGAACCTGAGCGATGATGCGCCGACAGGCATCAATCCCGCTGCTCCCGGCCAGCCGGATGTCCATCACAACAACATCAGGCCTGTACTCAAGGGCGCGACTGACGGCCTCATCAGCAGTGGCAGCTTCGGCTACTACTTGCCAGCCTGACTGCCGCTCTAGAAGGCCTCTCAATCCCAGGCGCACGACCTCGTGATCGTCAACTATCATTATTTTCACAGTGTTGCTCCCTCATAAAATAGACACCACGCCTCGTTTAGCGCCCTCATATTCATAGGGCACTTCTAAATCTATGGTCACGCCGCGACCGGGTTGACCACTAACGGTCAGTTTGCCGCCGAGCAGCATCGTCCGTTCGTGCATATTGCGCAGCCCATGTCCTTTTCCATCGCCAGGCAGACGGGTCATCCCAATGCCGTCGTCGGTGATGCGAAGATGCAGCGAATCAACCCCCCATCGCAAGCGAACATCAACCCGTTTGGCCTGGGCGTGACGCGAGACGTTGGACAGAGCCTCACGCACAATGCGCAGGACGTGTTGCCGCCGCTCAGCAGTGAGTACGTGAGGATCCTCACCATCCACCACCAGGTCAACCGACAACAGAGTATTGACTTGCAAGTCGCGCAGCATTTTTGAGAGGCTTTCCGCCAGATGAGCAAGCTCGGTTTCGGGTTCAGCACGTAAGTCAAAGATGTAGCGCCGAATATCCCGAATGGTGTTATTGAGCGACGTCATTACCGCAGCCAGCTTCTCTTTGGCTTCGTCCGGTGAGTCATCGATCAAATAGGCCGCACTTTCTATCATCAGTCCAGCCGCGTAGATGGATTGGATGGTCCCATCGTGCAGTTCTCGCCCGATTCGCTCTCGATCGGCCATCAGCACCCGGGTTCGCTCCGCCCCCTCCAGTACTTGGGCCGTTTCAATCTGAAAGATCTCCATAGCCCGGATCACGCTGTACGCCAAGAGCACCCCAAAAATAGAGAGAAAAACCTGGATAGGCACGCCGATAGTGCGTTCTAGCAGACTATAATTCAGCACGTTGGCTGGCATAAAAGAAGCATCTGGCACAATGAGGCCATTGAGCAAAGCCAGGGCCGCCAGCGACAGGCTTGCCATATGCAAGAAATGCTCAATGCGAGGCAGGTCTAGGGGTTTTATCTCTTGCTGAATGTGTGTGTGGAGTCCTAGCGCAGCGACTATCGCGGACGGGCCGGCCAGCAAATAGCGACCGAGCACCTCCCAGTCGGTCAAAAGCACGTGGTCGGGAGCCATGTGCAAGAGCCAGCTTCCCACCAGGGTCACTTCCCACACTACGAGCAAGCCAATAGGGAGCCACATGGCCAGCGCCTGGGGTACTGGCTTTGGGGTCATCAATTGTAACCCAAATCGCATAAGGGCGGCAAAGGATAGCGTTAATAGCGAAACCTGGGCAAACCGCATTGCAGTGACCAGGGTCGTCGGCAGGTAGGTCGCCTGAATGGGGATGAACACGTGTCCCCACTGAGCCAGTCCATTGGCGATCCCGAAGATCGCTAGAAATGGAAGACTCCTGCTCAAGGCCAGTCGGCTGTGTTGACGTGACTGCGAAGCAATGGCCAGCCCAACGACAAAGAAAACCTGACCATACAAAAAAAAGAAGACAATTTGGTTAGTCTCAAAAAAACTTCGCAGCAATTCAGCCATCTAGCTACACGTCAATCTCGGCTCGGGACAGTTTTCTCTTTCTGATTGTTATTGTACCAACGAGATGCCAGGGGAGCAAGTTTTTTCTACCAACTCATCGCAGGGTACATCCCAAATTTTTGGGAATCCCGAACTTGTTCGGGAAATGGGCCTCAACTTGTTGAGGAGTCCTCAAATTTGGGACAGCCCTCCCATCGCGAAATCGTTTGACAACCCTATTTTCTTGGACTACAATCTCCACGACCCTGGACAACGGCCTCTCGCCCAGTGAGAGAAAAAGAGGTGACATTACGATGATGACCAGCGCTGAAATCCGACAGGCTTTTTTGGATTATTTTGAGAAGCACGGGCACACTGTCGTGGCCAGTTCCTCTCTCCTGCCGGGCAACGACCCAACACTACTTTTCACGAACGCCGGGATGGTGCAGTTTAAAGACGTATTTCTGGGGTTGGAAAAACGCGATTACACACGAGCTACTACCGCCCAAAAATGTATGCGGGTTTCGGGCAAGCACAACGACCTGGAAAACGTGGGGCCTTCGCCGCGCCATCACACTTTCTTTGAGATGCTGGGGAACTTCTCCTTCGGCGATTATTTCAAGAAAGAGGCCATTCGTTATGCCTATGAATGCCTGACCCAGAGCTATGGGTTGGATCCGGAGCGGCTGTACTACACGGTCCACACTGAAGACGATGAGGCCTACGGCTACTGGGTAACCGATATAGGGGTGGACCCGAAGCGCGTCTATCGCATGGGTGATAAGACCAACTTTTGGATGATGGGCGACACCGGCCCCTGCGGCCCTACCAGCGAACTTCATTACGACTGGGGACCTGAGTTTTGCACTTGCCATCAGCCCGATTGCAGCGTGGCCCTCGACAACGGCTGCGAGCGATGGCTGGAAGTTTGGAATCTGGTCTTTATGCAGTTCAACCAGGCAGCCGACGGCACCCGGACTCTCTTGCCCAAACCGGGTGTGGATACTGGCATGGGGTTGGAGCGGGTCGTGTCGATAGTGCAAAACAGGCGCAGCAATTACGAAACCGACCTATTCACCCCTATTATGGATTGCATCCAAGAATTGCTGGGCCATACTGACGCAGAACGAGAAGAGCATCTGGTATCATATCGTGTCATCGCCGACCACGGGCGCGCTGTCACCTTTATGATCGGTGACGGGGTCATGCCGGGCAACGAAGGCCGACGCTACGTGTTGCGTCTTATCTTGCGCCGGGCCGCTCGCCACGGGCGGATGGCGGGTTTCACCCAGCCCTTCCTGGCCGAGATTGCCAAAGTCGTCATCAGGGAGATGGGCGCACACTACACCGAACTCAAGGCGCGCCAGGAATTCATCCTGAACGTCATCACCCAGGAAGAAGAGCGTTTTTATCAGACTTATGAGTTTGGGCTGAGGCTGTTGACCGACCTGATGGAAGAGATGAAAGCCAATGGGGAGAGCATCGTCGCCGGCCGCGAGGCGTTCAAACTGCACGCCACGTATGGCTTCCCCTTTGAGCTGACCCGAGATATTGCGTTGGAACACGGCTTCCTGGTGGACGAGGCTGGCTTCCATCAGGCGATGGCCGAGCACGAAAAGATCTCCGCCTCTGATCAATTTAAGATGACCGGCGAAGAGACACATGCATTTTACGCCAATCTGCTGGCGCAGTTGAAAGCCGAAGCCAAGGTCGGTGCCGATGGGGTGAAATATACTCCCTATCAAGGCACTGAGATGGAAAGCCATCTCGTGGCCATGATCCGCGACGAGCAAGTAGTCAATGAAGCGCGCGAGGGGCAGCAAGTGGAATTAGTATTGGCTGTTACCCCCTTCTACGTAGAGTCTGGAGGGCAGGTCAGCGATACCGGCTTCATCGCTCACTATGACGACCCCGATGCCCCGCCCACTTGGGAATTCCAGGTAACCAATACCCGCCAGCCAGCCAGCGGGCTCATCGTCCACGCAGGGCAGATGACAGTTGGTACAGCGCATCTGAACGATTCGACGTGGGCCGCGGTGGACGAGGAGCGGCGTTGGGATATTATGCGCAATCATACCGCCACCCACCTGCTCCATCGCGAACTACGCCATGTCTTGGGCGAGCACGTTCAGCAGGCAGGTTCTTTGGTCGCTCCCGAACGATTGCGCTTCGACTTCACTCACCCGGCAATGCTAACCCAGGAAGAGTTACGGACTATCGAAAGCTCGGTCAACGACGCCATCCTGGCCAACTACCCGGTGCGCCCTGAGCATCACACGTACAAAGAAGCAGTTGAAGCCGGCGCGATGGCGCTCTTCGGAGAAAAATACGGCGACATAGTACGCGTCGTCAAAATTGGCGACGAGGACGCCCCCTTCAGCCAGGAATTGTGCGGCGGCACCCACGTGAACTACACCGGCGATATTGGCTTTTTCCATGTTGTTTCGGAGGGAAGCATAGCAGCCGGAGTGCGACGCATCGAAGCTGTGACAGGGCACTATGCTTACCACCTGGCGCAAAACCGGATGGCCAAGCTCGACGCAACGGCAGCTTTTTTGGGGTGTGCCCCCGACGAAGTGGATGCAAAAGTCCTGAGTTTGATGGGCCAGATCCAAGACCTGGAAAAGACCGTCGAGCAGTTGCGCCGGGAACTGGCCCGGCAAGACTTTGAGCGATTGCTAAGCCAGGTGCAAGACGTCAAGGGCGTTAACGTCTTGTCGACGCAGGTGAAAGCCGCCAACGTTGCAATGCTGCGCGAGATGAGCGACTGGTTCCGTGATCGGCTGGGGTCGGGCGTCATCGTCCTGGGAGCGGTATTGTCTGGCAAGCCCAGCTTCGTCGCCGCCGTCACCCCCGACTTGGTAGAGCGAGGGCTACACGCCGGCACTCTGGTGAAAGCGATTGCCCAAGAAGTTGGCGGCAGCGGAGGGGGGAAGCCAACTATGGCCCAGGCGGGTGGGCGTGACACCTCGCACCTGATTGAGGCGCTAAGCCAGGTACCCGGCCTGGTCGAACAGTCGCTGAAAATCTAAAAGAATCTCCACCTCAAAGTACCCTTGACCTCTCCGTTCCCCAGACCAACCCACATCCCAACTGTAACCAACCTGTAACTACACCTACCCTTGAAATATGTTATTATTGAAGGAGAGAGAGCCGTCGGTCTCTGCCTCAAGTCGGGAATTGAAAGTCTCTATCGTGGCTGGCAATACCTCAGAGGTGTTGCCAAAGGTTTTTGAATAGGAGGATCACAAGTGAAACGTATAATACTTCTAGTCACCGCACTAGCACTAGTGAGCCTGCTGGTTGCTTGCGGAGTCAAAAGTCAGACCCCCCAAGTAGAAACGAAGGCGCCAGTGCCGACTGCCAAACCAACCGAGACCCCTGTGCCCACCCCACTTCCAACTGAATCCCCCACCGACACGCCATTACCTCCAACGGCGCTTCCTACCGACACGCCGCCACCTCCAACCGAATCGCCAACC
>CAYTNQ010000132.1:0-12367 GCA_964439175.1 uncultured Anaerolineales bacterium
GCGTTCGGAGTTGGGGGCGGACCCCACCCCCAGCCCCTCCCCGGCGCGGGGAGGGAGGCAGTTCTCCCCCTTCCCTGGTAGGGAAGGGGGCCGGGGGGTTAGGTCTGCCCCCAAACTGAAACGCATTCTCGTCCGACCTCTTGACCGAAATGTCATATCGGCGTAAAATGCCTCTTGACGCCAATCGAAGAGGAGGGAACGCTATGCCGGCCGTTTCAGCGACGACATCTGTATCACTCATGGAGAGGGAACAGCGCTTGATCGCGTGGGAAGCCACGTTCGCTCGTCGCGCCAAGCTGATGGAGAACGTCTTCCTGCGAGATTTGCTGAAAGCAGCACTGATACCGGGCATCATCTCCTTTGCCGGCGGGCTCCCCGCGTCAGAATTTTTTCCCACAGATGAGGTAAAAGAAGCATGTATCCGTATTTTGCAGGATGAGCCTCACCTGGCGCTTCAATATGGCTCCACCGAGGGCCACGTCCCGTTGCGTGAATACCTGATTACGGTAATGGCGCAGCAGAGCGTGGCCTGTAGCCTGGAAGAGGTACTGATCGTCACCGGATCTCAGCAGGCGCTAGATCTGTTTGGTAAGGTGTTCATCGACCCTGGCGACGTGATTTTGACCGAGCGCCCTACTTACGTGGGGGCACTGCAAGCCTGGAACCCCTACGAGCCTCGCTACGTCACGGTCGAAATGGATGGCGACGGAATGCGGGTGGATCAGGTAGCCGAGGTCCTCAAGGCCGAGCCGGTCAAGTTCATCTACGTGATGCCCAATTTCCACAACCCGGCGGGCGTGACGTTGAGCCAGGAGCGACGCAAGCAGTTGGCTGAGCTGGCAGCTCAGCACGACGTCTTTATCATCGAAGATGATCCCTATGGCACACTGCGCTACGAAGGCCAAGACCTGCCGCTGATCAAAGCCTTGACCAACGACAAGGTAATTTACACTTCCACGTTCTCCAAGACGTTATCTCCGGGCGTCCGGCTGGGGTGGGTGACCGGGCCCGAACTGGTGATTACCCGGCTCATGCAGGCCAAGCAGGGTGCCGACCTCTCGACCAGCGTTTTCAACCAGATGATCGCCTGCGACCTGGGAGAACGCGGCGTCATCCACGACCACGTGCGGCAATTGCGCGTGGTCTACAAGACACGCCGGGACGCGATGCTGGCGGCACTGGAATCGTATTTTCCTGAAGAAGCCAAGTGGAATCGCCCTCAGGGGGGGCTCTTTTTGTGGGCCTGGGTTCCCGGCGATATCGACACTAACCAATTCCTCCAATTGGCGGTGTCCGAGGCCAGAGTAGCCTACGTCCCCGGCATTGCCTTCTACCCTATCGGTAACCAGATAGGGGCGCGCAATTCAATGCGGTTAAACTTCTCGAACGCAACGCCCGAGCAGATAGAAGAGGGGATTAAACGGTTGGGCGATTTGCTGAAGAAGCACCTGGTTTGAGGTTGGTTATGAACTGGCAAGATTATATCGTGGTTGATCCGGCCGTCTGCCACGGAACAGCATGCATTAAGGGCACGCGCATTATGGTATCGGTCGTGCTGGACAACCTGGCTGCTGGCCTTACGCCGGATGAGATCCTGCATAGCTACCCATCGCTGACGCGCGAGGCGGTGCAGAGCTGGCGCGAGAGCGAGTGGTCGCTATGCCGGCGTAGGGCGGCCAAATGAAATTCAAGATTGACGAAAACTTGCCGGTTGAGGCAGCAGAGTCGCTGCGCCAGATGGGCTATGAGGCAACAACGGTGCTGGAACAGGGTCTCGGTGGCGGCGCCGATGCTCACATTGCGATTATCGGGCGCTTGAAGGAGGCGCTCTCCGGTGAAGCGCTTGAAGGATATCTGTGGATTGTTGAGGAAGGGCGGGTCAGGATCCGGGGCTGAGCTCAGCCAGACGCCGCACCGCCGTGAACCGTCGGTGTTGAGTTGAACCGCCCAGGGTCGCACCGCCGTAAACAGGCGGTGCCAGGTAGATTCCCTAAGCGTCAGGGTAAGTCCACCCAGCACCGGCTCTTCTAGGCCGGTGCGGTCAACGGGGGAGCCGCACCGCCTAAGTAGATTCCCCAAGAAAAACCAGCCCAGCACCGGCTCTCCTCCCGCAGGGACCCCTGTGGGGTAGGCCGGTGCGGTCAATGGGGGAGCCGCACCGCCGTGAACAGGCGGTGCTGGGCTGAACCACCCAGAGCCGTACCGCCGTAAAACAGCCGGTGTGGCTCATGCATCAGTTTCTCCTCCAACCCCCTACTCCCTACTCCCTACTCCCTACTCCTTACTCCCGGGGGGGGGGTTTTTTGGGAAAAAAACCCCCCACCCCCCACCCCCCACCACCATACTCCCTAATCCTTCACCCATCCCCCCCCCCCCTACTTCGCCACATAGACATCCAGGTAGACCCATGCCGCGACCACCAGCCAGCCCAGGCTGACGATCAACAGCGCCAGGCTGCTCAGCAGCCACCGGTACTTCCAGCTCACTGCCTCCCCGACGATGCGTTCGATCTCTTCCGGATCGTAGGGGCTCAGCAAAAAACGCCGGGGGAGCAAAACCAGCGTCGCCGCCAGCAGGCACAGCGCCCACACGGCCAGCGGCCCCACGAAGAGGAGCTTCAGGCTGGTGGAGCCTTTGGGAATCTGGCCGAAGGTGATGGCGTGGAAGTAGAGGCCCGACAGCAGCGTGACCAGGGCGATGAGCTGCTTGGCGGCGTCCTCCACCGTCTTGACGGAGTTTTTTCGGATCTCCTGGATGGCCCCCCGCCAGAACTGGTGTTCCGGAGAGGGAGGCATGCCTGGGGCTTCGAATTCGTTCATGATGGCAGCATCACCTCGTTTTCCGCTTTGCAGTAGGGACAGGGCACGACGTAGGTCTTAGGCCAGACCAGCTTCGAGCCCAGCTCCGCGTCGTCGTCACCCAGGAAGACCGCCCGCTCCTTCCGGACCGTGCTCAGCAGAAAGCTGAACCTGCGGTCGCAGTTGGAGCAGATGACGGTGACTTTGGTTTCTTGTGTCTGATTCTTGGGCATAAAGCACTCCTTTGTCGCAGTGGCCGCATCGCCGTGAACAGGTGATACTGGGTTGACCTGCCTGGCCACACCGCCGTAAAACAGGCGGCCCTAGCGTAAATCGACGGTGCTGGGTTGAACCGCCCGATCGCACCGCCGTAAAACAGGCGGCGCTAGGTAGCGCTCAACCTAGCACCGGCTCTTCCAGGCCGGTGCGGCCCTAGCGTAAATCGACGGTGCTGAGTTGAACCGCCCAAGGCCGCACCGCCGTAAACAGGCGGTGCTAGGTAGCGCTCAACCTAGCACCGGCTCTTCTCCTACAGGGACCCCTGTGGGGTAGGCCGGTGCGGCCCCAAGCCGGTGCGGTCTCTATTGCGGGATCTTGTCAGGGTGCCGCCGGTATTGATCCTGCACGTAGGCCCTGGCCGCATCCAGGGTTCGTGCGCTTACTGTGTCAACGTGATAACCCCGTGTCCAGTAGAGAGAGTTGGTGAAGTGGTGATGATAATTCGCTTCGTGTGAGGCTGTTCCCTTGAGATAGTCGATCACTTCGGGTATATAGTGTGTCGGTCGCATGCTGAGTATAAGGTGTACGTGATCGCACAGGATGCCCTGAGCCAATAGTCTTACCTCCAGGTCTTCGCATTTTGCTGGCAGAAACTCCTCTAAGAAATCAGCTATCTGGCGGTCAATCAGTGGGTCACGCTTCTTGGTGGCCCAGACCACGTGAAAATAGAGGGCGTAGCTGGTGTGATTGGGTTTGTGTTCTTCGTCCAGCTTCCAAACCATCGGTGCCTCCTGCACTGGGTATCGCACCGCCGTGAACGGGCAGCGCTGGGTTGAACCGCCTGACCGCACCGCCGTCAACCGACGGCGCTGGGTTGACCCGCCCAGGGCTGCACCGCCGTAAAACAGGTGGTGCTAGGTTGATCTGCCTGGGCGCACCGCCGTGAACAGGCGGTGCTGGGTAGCGCTCAACCTAGCACCGGCGCTTCTAGGCCGGTGCGGCCCTAGCGTAAATCGCCGGTGTTGGGTTGAATTGAACCGCCCAAGGTCGCACCGCCGTGAACAGGCGGTGCTGGGTAGCGCTTAACCTAGCACCGGCTCTTCTAGGCCGGTACGGCTTGTTGGCTACTATTATAAACGTGCTCCAAGCCCAAATTTGCATATGCGTTTCACATGAATTTTGCAATCAATCCGAAGAGATTCCGCGCATGCTACCGGCAAGCACGCGCATGCGCCGCGCGAGCCCGGGACCACGCTCAAAAAAAAGGCCCGACCAGCGACGCCAATTAACTGCGCCGGTCAGGGCCTCAGGTGTCGCGCCACCCTCCTTTGGACAGGGACAGGAGTATCAGGGAAACTCGATAACGAAGGGTGACATGCGGACGGACTTTGAAGGGTCCTAAACTTTCTTTTCCTATGTTGACGGAAAACGAGAAAAATGGTATAATACGCCTGAAGTTCTACCCCGACCGTAAGTCGGCTTTTGTACTTCGTTGCTAGGGCTTTCAAGCTTGTCTAATAAGCAGCCCTAAAATCCTCACCGACCAGGTTGAACCTCTATAGATTTTCCCAAGCGTCCTTTCTCAGTCGAGAAATCCGCAACACTGCGGGGTGATCTGGACAGAGCTTGCCCTTGGGTGAGAACAAATATATATGTAAATGAACCACTATTTCCTCAATATCGTGATTGTTTGAAAATTCGGATAAGCTCATTGAACCAATGGTCGTTGGCCAGCGGATGATCGACGACGACCTAATCCTCTAGCCTGCGTAAGCGGCGCTGACCCATGCGTACCCACCGAGTTATCCCCAAATCTACAGATAGCGGAATCCGACTCAACAGTCAACAGTAGCGACCACCTGTCGGTCAGTAACATTTTATCTAGGAGCGATCCAGTGAACATCGCCGAACTTGAAATCAAAACACTTGATGAACTACGAGACCTGGCCCGCGAGATGGATGTCTCAGGCTACAGCCGTCTGAAGAAAGATGACCTCATTCTACGTCTCCTCCAGGCACAAGCCGAAGAGCAGGGTTTCACCTTCCGGGGCGGTGTGTTGGAGGTCATTCAGGACGGTATCGGCTTCTTGCGATCCGATCATCTATTGCCGGGACCTGAAGATGTGTATGTATCACAATCGCAGATCCGGCGCTTTGGTCTGCGGACTGGCGATATGGTGATCGGCCAGGTACGCCCTCCCAAGGAGACTGAAAAGTACTTTGGGCTCCTGCGCGTCGAAGCGGTCAATGGCTTAGACCCAGATGCGGCCAAGAAACGACCGGACTTTGAACGTCTCACCCCTATCTTTCCCGACCAGCAGCTTAAACTCGAGACCGATCGGCACATTCTGGCTACGCGGCTGATTGACCTGTTGGCGCCTATTGGGCGTGGTCAGCGTGGCCTCATCGTCTCACCGCCCAAAGCCGGCAAGACCACCGTCCTCAAGCAAATTGCCAATGGCATTACCGCCAACTATCGCGACATTCACCTGATGGTCGTGCTCATCGGTGAGCGTCCAGAAGAAGTGACGGACATGGACCGCTCGGTCGCTGCCGAGGTGATCAGCTCTACCTTCGACGAGCCAGTCCAAGATCACGCCCGGGTGGGCGAGATGGCGCTGGCACGCGCCAAGCGGCTGGTAGAAGGCGGGCGGGATGTGGTGATTCTTTTGGACTCCATTACCCGCCTGACGCGTGCTTACAACCTGGTGGTTCCCCCCAGCGGGCGGACTCTCTCTGGCGGTATTGATCCCGCCGCTCTCTACCCGCCCAAGCGCTTCTTTGGTGCAGCGCGTAATATCGAAGAAGGGGGGAGCCTGACCATCATTGCTACCTGCCTGGTGGATACCGGCAGCCGCATGGATGACGTCATCTATGAAGAGTTTAAAGGCACCGGCAATATGGAGCTGCACCTCAACCGCAAGCTGGCCGAACGCCGGATGTTCCCTGCCTTCGACATCGAACGCTCCGGTACCCGGCGTGAAGAGCTGCTCTTGGATAGCAACGTTCTGTCCCGCGTATGGACCTTACGCCATATGATTCACGCCGTGGGAGGTGGTGAAGAGGCGCTCGAGAGCATCTTGGAACGTCTGCCCAAGACAGCCAGGAACGAAGAGTTCCTGGCCACCTTGCACCAGCAGGTCTAACCCATATCATCCCACGCTATTTGACATCCCTCCCCAGATTGGATATGATAGACACAACGTCAAGACGGACGTTGTACCCGTATGGCTCTGAGGGAGATGCATGCAAGAACCGCTCGCTGAGCGTCCATCCACCGGATTGACGAACCGCCTGGGACACGGTTTGTCGGCCGGGGAGCGGTTGCCAGACCGCCGGGGTGTCATAAGGCTGACTCCTCATAGGGCGCGGCTGTGGCTCGCCGCGCGTTGGTCCGACGATTTGTTAATGGGTCGGACGGCTGCTCATCTGGCTATCGTTTTGCTGGTATTGACCGTAATTGCCCTCAACAGCAGGTCACTTTCTACCCACCCTTTAGCTAGCTCGTGGCGGATATTACACCGTACGAACATAGTGGACGGGGTTCCTACGTCCCCGGATTCGCAAAAAGCTGATAAATCTGTCGAACCGGCAAGCCCTTTGTCGTCCCTCGGGGTCCAGTCTTCCTCGCCGTTGGCTGCTTCTCTCGACAACGACGGCGATGTGTTGGTGCGCGCAGCCGTGCCGCACACCATCATCCCCGAGCGTCCTCGCGACGAGATTATCAGCTACGTGGTGCAGACGGGTGATACCATCTTCGGCATCGCCGGAGAATTCGGCTTGGCTCCAGAGACGATTATGTGGGCCAACGGTCGCCTGGAAGACAATCCCGACCTACTCCGCGTGGGCCAGGAACTGACTATTTTGCCTGTAGATGGAGTGTACCACCAGGTAGGGGCCAGCGACACACTGGAGGCAATTGCAACCGCCTATAAGGTAGAGCCGGCGGACATCGTCAACTATCCGCTCAACCACCTTGACACCGACAACCCTCAAATCACTGCCGGTCAATGGCTGATCGTGCCTGGCGGTACTAAACCTTACGTTCCGCGGACGGTCGTCGCTTACAGCGGCCCCATCCCTGAAAACGCCAGCAAGGGGACCGGCGTCTTTGGCTGGCCGACGGCCGGTCAGATCACTCAAGGCTACTGGGAGCATCACCGAGCCCTTGACATCGGTACCTGGAAGGGCGCGCCGATACTGGCCGCCGACTCTGGCTACGTGGTTGCCGCCGGTTGGGACGATACCGGCTATGGCCGGATGGTCGTCATTGACCATGGCAACGGCTTTCAGACGCGTTATGCACACATGCAGGTCTACTACGTGGAAGCTGGCGACTCGGTGGCCAAGGGCCAGCAAATCGGGGAAGTGGGAAGTACCGGCAATTCAACCGGCCCCCACCTCCATTTTGAAGTTATTCAAAACGGCGTGCTACGCAACCCCTTCGGTTACCTGCCGTAAGAGATGGTGACAATCTCACAACGTAACCACTCAGCCACCCTTGCGAAGGTTTGGTGAGAGGTTTCAGAGCGAAAATGCCCTGGCCTACCGAAAACCCCCCTGTTAGCCAGGTGATTCGCAACCTTCGCAAGGGTGGCTGAGTGGTTACCTCACAACTTCACCTGGCGCACCCGGGTTACCCCTTGTAGCTTCATCAGTTCGGCCAGCATCTCCGGTGGAGCCAGTGAATCGAGGTTGATAAAAGATAGGGCCTGCCCGCCGGGAGCAATGCGACCCAATCGCCATTCGGCGATATTGATGTCGTGCTTGCCCAATAAAGTCCCTACGTTGCCAATGACACCTGGCACGTCTATGCTCTCCATCACCAGGATAATCCCCTCGGGCTGGGCATCAATGCGAAATGTGTCGATTTGCACCACTCGCGGGAATTCGTGCCCCAACAGCGAACCCGAGATTAATCGCTCACCTCCATCCCACAACGCACGACACGAGAGCAAGTTGGCATAATTGGGAGTAGGTAATCCCCTCGTCTCCGACACGCTGATGCCGCGTTGCATAGCCAGGTGTGGGGCGCTAATGTAATTGACCAGTTGGTCAGTGATAGGATCCAGCAGACCCTTGAGCAGGGCGACCGTCAAAGGCTTGACCTGCTCGGCCACTTCTCCTCCCTGAAACTCTACCTCGACGCGCTTGATGCGCCCTTCCGCCAATTGCATTTGCAGGCTTCCCAGCTTTTCAGCCAATAGCAGATAAGGGCTCAGCGTGCGAAATACCCCAGCATCCACCACTGGCATGTTCACTGCGTTGCGGAAGTCCTCGCCCCGCAACGCAGCCAACACCTGGTCCACAATTTGAGTACCCACGTCGCGCTGTGCCTCGATGGTGCTGGCGGCAATATGCGGCGTGAGCACCACGTTGGACAGGGTACGGAGCAGGCTATCCCCCGGTAGCGGTTCGTTGGTAAACACGTCCAATGCTGCGCCAGCGATATGTCCAGAACGCAGAGCATCAATTAGTGCCGCCTCGTCCACCAGGGTTCCCCGGGCACAATTCACCAGGCGTACCCCAGGCTTCATACGGGCAATGGTCTGAGCGCCGAGCAATCCCTGCGTCTCCGGCGTGAGGGCAGTGTGCAGCGTGATGAAATCCGAGCGTGGCAGCAATTCATCCAGGTCTATCAGCGTCACCTTTAGCTCGCGCGCTACGTCGTCGCTGATGTAAGGATCAAAGGCAATTACCGTCATGCCAAAGGCTTGGGCTCGCTGGGCAACCTGCGCGCCAACTCGCCCCAAGCCCACGACACCCAGCGTCTTGCGGTAGAGTTGCACGCCCAGAAATTTGCTACGCGTCCACTCACCCGCCCGCACCGAGGCGTCCGCGTGGGGTATGTGCCGGCAAAGGGCCAGCAACATAGCCATCGTATGCTCGGCAGTGGCAATCGTGTTGGCTCCTGGCGTATTCATCACGATCACCCCTCGCAACGAGGCAGCGTCAATGTCGACGTTGTCCAATCCCACACCGGCCCGGCCAATTACCTTAAGCTGGGACGCGGTCCCCAACAGGTCAACATCTACCCGAACGCTGCTACGGATAATAAGGGCATCGTAGATGGAGATGATTTCACGCAGCTTCTCCGGTGACGGGCTACGGACTATGTCAAAACTGGCATCTTCGGCAGCCTCCAGCCGCGCAATCGCCTGTGGCGAAAGATCGTCGGTAATGAGAATGTTGTACATGGTCACCCTCTCTCCACGAACTCACTTATGGCTTGCAACAAGCCCAATATTTCCTCTTCCGTAATATCTCCCATGTGCGCGATGCGAAAGGTCTGCCCTTTTAAAGAGCCATAGCCATCCGAAATAAGCATTCCCCGCTGGCGCAAATAGGCGTTAAGCGCGCCGACATCTACACTACGCGTATTGCGGACTGCCGTGACCGTTGGTGAGCGGTAACCTGCTTCGGCGAAGAAGTCGAAGCCACTGGCCTGTACCCAGGTGTGAACTTGCTGCATCAACCGCTGGTGGCGGGCGAAGCGTGTCCCCCATCCCTCGACGGCAATGGCATCAAGTTGGGTGTCCAGCGCTTGCATCAAACTGATAGCCGGTGTGGCCGGGGTATGATTTTTGATAGCATATTTTTCGTATTGCAAAAAGTCAAAATACCAGCCCCGGTTGGGCACAGTTTCGGCCCTCGCCATCGCCCGATCGCTGACGCTGCACAGGGCCAATCCTGGCGGCAGGGCCAGTGCCTTCTGGCTGCTCGTAAGGCACACGTCCGCACCCCATGCGTCGGCGCGGATTTCGACGCCGCCAGCCGCGCTGACAGCGTCTACCAGCAGTAATAGCTGCGGGTATTGGCGCACAACCGCTGCAATTTCTGGCAGCGGGTTCAGTAAGCCAGTGCTGGTCTCGTTGAAGACGAGCGTGATGGCATCGTAGTTTCCGGCTCTTAGCCGTTCGTCCACCTGCTGCGGCCGAATGGCGGTGCCCCAAGGCACCTCCAAAGCGTCGGCCTGCTTCCCATTTGCCAGCGCCACCTGATGCCAGCGCGCACCAAAAGCGCCGTTGACCAGACACAGACATCGATGCCGCACACAATTGCGCACAGCCGCTTCCTGCAACCCACTCCCCGAGGCTGTGACAATGAAAACGCGGCCTGCCGTGCCGAACAGCGGCCTCAGTTTGGGGACGATACGGGCGTGCAGGTCGGCACACTCAGGAGAGCGGTGACCAATCATCGGCCTGGCCTGTGCAGTCAGAATCTGGGGCCGAACTTCGACAGGACCAGGGATAAAAAGCTTGACGTGTGAATCGGGTGGCATTAGACATACTCCTCGTAGGCTTCTAAAATCCGTTCGCGCATAGCAGCATCGCGAAAGTGCACAGCTCCTTCGCGGATGAGGCGCAGGCCATTGCGAAGCAATGAGCCGTAGCCCATATGGTCGCAGTGTTGGCTATCCAATGGAGAGGCAGAGAGGGGAAGAACGGGCGCCAGGCTGTCACACTCGATGAAAACGTCGGCCTCAGCGGCGACCCGCTCGCGGCGCGCCACACCGCCAAAGCCAACCAGCAGGTCTACGGCAGGCCGGGCCATCAAGTCAGAGATTCCATCGCCTACCAGTAGCGCCCGACCTGAGCGTCCTTCCCGCAACTGATGCACAATGTCGGCCTTACCGTGGGTCTCGGTCAGCGGTCCGGCTTCATAGTCCAGGTAATGCTCATCGGGGTTAAAGCCCTCCCGATCCAGGTGATAGTCCCACCAGCGACCAGCCAACCGGTTGAAGGCCACGCCAACGGCCTGGATGTGTTCGTGCGGCACCCCTAGACTCCGGCCAAAAGGGACCACCGCCGGAGCCAACCCCCCGCTGACGATAAATACCTGTCGTCCCAGAAACTGCAAGGCAGCCGTCAACTCCCGCGCATCAAGTACGACACTGGAGCGATATAAGCGTTCAATGGTCCGGATGTCAGCGCGGGTGGGGTGCAACAGGTCCAGCCGCCGGTCGTACACCGACGACAGATGGACTTCGCCGTCCATCGCAGCGGCGGTGAGTCGTTGTACCTCGGGGAACAGCCCCTTGAGTCGGGCCAACTCGTCAATTCCTTCAATGCGAGTCAGGGTGCTATCACAATCGAAGAAGACGAGATCGTATGCTCGCCAGTGGCGCATGGTACCCTGGCACCTCAAACAGCAAATCGTGGGCAGTTTACTCCAACCGGGCTGTTTCGTCAACCGGTACGTGGGAGGGGCAAACCTCTCCCCCAGCCCCTCCCCGCGTCGGGGAGGGGAGCAATTCTCCTCTTCCCAGGTCGCCTGTCCCTGCCAAGGGGGGAAGGGGCCGGGGGGTTAGGTCTGCCCCCAAAGTGAAATGCACCCTGGGAGGAGGTTCAGATTTGGTGAGTAGTTACCTTACCCCTAAAGATGATCGGCTTGATCGGCCACCGCCTGGGCCAACTGGAGCGCATACAACCCATCTCGCCCTGACACACTGCTGGGCTTTCCGGCAGACACGCACTCCACGAAGTGACGCAGTTCCAACATCAGCGGCTCGGCCATAGGCACATAGATGCGTTCGATGATGCTTTCCTGCCGATATTTGGTCACCTGGTGATTGTCCAGGTACTGGGGGAGAGTCCGGCGGTGGACCAGAACGCTCTTGCTTAACAGGTCGGCTTCAATATAAGCTCCTTCGGCGATGACTTCCATCAACCGTACTTTTTGTTCGGTGATGCGGGAGGCAAAGAGGGTAGCAATAGGGCCGTCCTTGAAGGAGAGGGTGGCGACGGCGTGATCTATGGCACCGGTCGAAATAGAACGCCCCCAGGCATTGACACTCTCCGGGCTGCTTCCAGCCAGATCAATGACCAGATCAAGATCGTGAATCATCAAATCACGAATTACATCCACATCCGTATTGCTGAGGTCAAAAGGACTCAGGCGTCGTATGTTGATGGCAACCAACCGCATCCCATCGGTGACATTTTTGAGCTCCATATAAGCCGGGTTGAAACGCTCGATATGCCCCACCTGCAATATCCGGTTGCGCCGCTCAGCCTCGGCCACGAGCTGTCGGCCTTGTTCCAATGTTTCGGTGAAGGGCTTCTCAACCAGCACGTGAACGTCGTGCTCCAACGCCTCCATAGACAGATCGAAGTGCGAGAGGGTCGTAGTGGCAACGCTGATGGCGTCAACCGCGTCCAGCAACTGTCGGTAATCCTCAAAATATCGTGTCTCGTACTGAGTAGCGATAGTTCGTCCCCGGTCGGCGTCCCGGTCAGCAATACCCACAACCCGGACGCGGCGCAGGCTTGAATAGACACGGCAATGTCGCTCTCCCATTACGCCGACGCCGATGACTCCGACTCGAAGATTGTTCATAGTGGCCTCCT
>CAYTNQ010000133.1:0-12267 GCA_964439175.1 uncultured Anaerolineales bacterium
TTGGTACTTCCTTGGTTACCTCTTTGACGACCTCTACTTCTTTGATTGTCTCTTTTGGAGGAACCAGGCCATAAGTTATCCCTGCTCCAGCGGCTGCCCCGGCTGCCGCTCCACCAACTACTAAACCGGCCCCCTTGATAAAGCTCCGCCTGGAGACTGGCTTTGCTCCCTTCCCTTCTTCCTTTTCTTCCATTTCTTCCTTCTCCTTTACTAAGATTTGTCGGCATCCGTCTCCCGGCCGACAATCTCTAGCTCCGCTTCCCGGCGGAGCAGACTTTCGACGCCCTGGCTAATACTACTACCGTACTTCAGTCGCCATGTCATTCTGAGCGACCGAAGGGAGCGAAGAATCTATATAGATTCTTCGTCGTTTCACTCCTCAGAATGACATGTACGGTTGTAGTACTAAACAGGGGATGACTGGAAAGCATGAAAATACGCTTCATAGGCTCTCCTCCTTACTGAATGACGAGACGACTCATTATTAATATACCGTTTTCGCCCCTTCCCTCCTACACTAACTTGGGCGATTTTGGCGTGAAAAAAGAGCTATCTTTCCGATAGCTCTTGCAGGTCCTATCAACAACTCGTATCACCCAGATGGGCAAGCCACCCGAGGTATGCATAGCCCAGGCGGGCTAGTGTGCGGGCGAAGAATCTCCCACCAGCTCCTCACGCACTGCGTACACGGCGGCCTGGATGCGATTCTGCAGGTGCAGCTTTTCGAGAATGTTGCGCAGGTGGATCTTGACCGTGTTTTCTGTGATAGACAGGGCCTCGACGATTTCCTTGTTGCTGGCGCCCCCCACTACCAACTCCAGCACCTCGATCTCTCTGGGCGTCAGTTCGTCTCTTGTCTGTGCTGGTTGGGCCAGGCTCTGGTCCGGTTGTCTGAACTCCTGTAGAATCTTCGCCGCCATGACCCCGGACATAGCGACCTCTCCAAAATGCGCTTCATGGCCCCCACTTCTTTCCGAACGCATACGATCTTGCTAAGAATAGAATACCCTTTTCGGCTCTTCTTTCCTACACTAACCTGGGCGATTTGGGGGAGACAAAACAAGGCTATGTATCGATAGCTCTGGCGGGGAGGATGACTCGTCGATAGTACCCAGATGGGTTATTCACCCGGTAGCTCCGCACTTGACCGTGGTCATTGACACACGGCACCTCATTCAGCCTCTTTCTCTGCTTCCTCTTGTGCCTGGATGGACCTGGCCTGCTCTTCCAACTCTGCCTGGGACTTACGGAACTCGCGTATCCCCTTGTTGATGAGCCCGCCAAGCTCGGGCAGCTTGCCCACCCCGAAGATAAACAAGATCAAGAGCAGAATGAGCGACAATTCCAATGGACCAAGCTGAGGCATGGAAACCCTCCTTTGCACTACCTAAAAATAGCAATCCTAACCACGTGTAAGGCAATCACGTACCTTCAAACACCTTGACACTTTGGCGCGAGACTTCACGCTCCAGAGTATCCGGTGTCCGAAGCGTCTGCCGGGACCGGGCGATTGTCGCGCCGCCAGGGTATTAGTCTGCGTTCAATGGCCTGTAAGCCGATGGTAAAGGATGCGCCGAGGATCATGATGACGACCAGGCCAGCGAACATGTTCTCCGTCAGGAGCGTTTGCCAGGAGAACCAGACGAGATAGCCCAAACCATATTGAGCCGCAACAAATTCAGCAGCAATGATAACGATGAGTGCTGTGCCCAGGCTGAGTCGTAACCCGGCGAAGATAATTGGCAACGCACCAGGGATGATGACGTGCCAGAACATCTGCCACCGGTTGGCCCCGTAGTTCCGACCCGCCTCCAGGAAGACGGGCTCAATGTCACACACCCCGGCAGTGGTATTGATCAAGACCAGAAAGAATGAGGCTATGCCCACGATCATGATCTTGCTGAGTTCGCCAATGCCGAAAATCAACATAACCAGTGGGAGGATGGCAATCTTGGGCAGGACATACACGGCGGATACCACCGGATCCAGGCTCACCCGGAGCGTCCGATTCATGCCCATAAGTACGCCCAGGAGAACGCCCGGCACAGCGCCGAGCAGAAATCCGCCGAGGATGCGGAACAAGCTGACCCAGAGATGTCCCTCCTCGATCACCTTCCGTGCCCCAGGCCAGTCCCCAGCACCGACCAATCCCGGCAGGAGCCACAGCTTACCCAACAAGTCACCTCTGGCGATGAGCTTCCCCAGGGCCTCAACAACTGCCGATGGAGGCGGAAAGAACCTAGCGTCCAGCCAGGTAAACCGCACTGCCATCTCCCACAAAGCCAACAAAAAGATAGGAACGGCAACAGAAAGGATCCGGTCACGGGTTCCCATATCCAGATTCGAGAGAGGTTTCATTGCTGCTGCTCCATAGCTCGTTGCACTTCCCCTTGTAGGTCTTGCCAGATGGCATAAGTCAACTGGCCAAACTCCGGCGTACTTGTCAAGGCGAATTCCCTGGGCCGCGAGAAGGGTATGGGGAATTCGGCCTTGTTCGTCCCCGGATGGGCAGTCATCAAGACTACCCGGTCACCCAGCAAGACGGCCTCTTCGATGCTATGGGTGACATAGACCACCGTCTTCCCGGACGCCTCCCACAGGCAGAGCAGTTCTCTTTGCAGGACAACACGGGTCTGGGCATCCAAAGCTCCCAGGGGCTCGTCCATGAGCATGATCTCTGGATTGTTGGCAAAGGCACGGGCAATACTCACCCGCTGCTTCATCCCGCCAGAGAGCTGGTAGGGATAGCAATCAGCGAACTTGACCAAGCCGACCTTACGCAGCCAGTCCAGAGCGATTTCCTGGCGCAAGGGCCGTGGCACCCCACGCATCTCCAGGCCAAAGGCCACGTTGCCTACAACCGTCTTCCATGGAAAGATGGCGTATTCTTGGAAGACCATGTTCTGCAATGGTGCGTCGGCCTTGCCTGGTATCAGCATCACCTCGCCGGACGACGGCGGCACCAAGCCGCCGAGGATGCGCAGGAAGGTGGATTTGCCGCAGCCTGATGGGCCGACGATGCAGACGAACTCGCCTTCCTGTACCTCCAGGCTGAAGTTGCGTATGGCGTAGACCGGCCCACTCCGGGATGGATAGACCTTCGTGACGTTGGTCGCTTTGATCTTGGCGGACATCTCTACCCTGGACCATCCATGCCTATGGCTTGAACGGTCCCAAGGACTGCACGGCACTATTCACAAAGGTCGAGTCGGCCATCTTATCTTCCGGAATCACCGCGATGTATTCCGTCCACCCGGCCCAGCGGAAGACCTCTTCCATATTCTTGATGCTATCAATATAGATCTTCAGGTCTGGATCGTAGACCTGAGGGCTTCCCTTCTTGATGGCATCTTCTGTGGAAGTCACATACTTGAGATACGCCCGGATATTCGCCGGGTCCAAGTACTTATCGCCCTGAATGGCGCGAGAGCCTTGGACCAAAGCGACCATGAATCGCTTGGCCACATCCGGCCGCTCCTCTATGAACTTGCCGGAATACATGAAGACCGTCGTCATGGCTCCCGGGGCCAGGTCCTTGGCCAAGAGAACTCCCCTCCCACCGGCGAGGATCTGATCGGAGTAGGGCGGCCCCACCAAGGCCGCATCAACAGAGTCCTGCTCAAAGGCCAATGGCATGTCCGGGTTAGCCAAGTTGACGATCTCCACATCCTTGACCGTCAGTCCCACCTCTTTGAGCGCCTTGGCCACGAAGTAAGCGCCAGTTGTGCCGGGGCCGCCAGCGATAGCTACCTTCATCCCCCGCAGATCAGCCACAGACTTGACCTTGCCCGAGTCCTTTAGGTCTTTACGCACGATGACGATAGTTGGCCCATCTTTCTGAGGCTGAAGGGCTGCGGAGCCAACGATTCGCAGGTCGAATCGTTGGTTAAAGGCATTGAACGTGGAGGCCTGAATGCCAATGCCACCGGCATCCAATGTACCCTGAGCCAGGAAGGCCATGGCGTCTGACCCGGAGGCAACCTTCTGCATCTCGACTTGGATGTTTTGTTCCTGCATGTACCCGCGTTCAATGGCAACGTACAGAGGCGCGAAGTTCATAATGGAAACGTAGGCTACCTTGACCTCGTCGAAGGCTGCAGGGCCTATCGGCGTGGTCGGCTCTGGGGTGTTTGCCGGTGCCGCTACCGGGGGCGCTGGCGTGCTACAGGCAGACAACAGCATAGCGAGGGCGATCATGACGACCAGGATAGCACCGCTGCGTTTCATCTCTTCCTCCGTTCTTCCTAATTTCGGGCGACTGCCTGCTGTTTAAGATTGGGCGGATATTTCCCTTAGCTTACTATTCAAGAACTCTCCAAACGACTTCAGTCTCTGCATTTTTTCGTCTTCATCACCAAGGCTCATTGCTTCGTTCACCGCGCCTATTGCCAATTTGTTGGCAGTGACAAAGCGAAACCGCTGTGCAGTCGCAACGGCCTTGCTGTACACTCCATACTTCTCCCTAAGGTTGGTAGAATACTCTATAGAGTCGATAATAAGTTTTGTGATTAAATCTCTGTCTAGAAACTTAGTTTCGTAGGATATCCATTGGTGCCAGGATGGAAGGGACATACCTTCAATGTAGTCCTCAAGATTTTTGAATATCAAGCGGTAACCGTAACGCGTTGGAAAGTCAAAGGCCAGAGACCCCGGATCAAGGAGAATCATCGGTCCGAACACGTAATAGACTGGTGCTATACCTCTACCTGTGAAGCCTATCTGGCATACTTGCTCCAATAATTCCCAAGTCTCTCTGATCGTTTCAGGAGCGTCATTTGCCAATGGTGCCATTAAGAAGATCCCTATAGGGATACCATACTTCTTACAAAGTTTGATGGTTCTAAACAACGCCTCGTCGGTGTAATTTCGCCCATGAGCCTTTCTTACACTATGTACACCTGATTCAGGGGAAAAGGTTAGAGCTATAGGCGCGTCTATCTTTGACAGCTCTTCTATGTATTCTTCGGTGGCCGGGCTGAAAAGATCCGTAGATAGATGGACTGGTTGAATTTTCTCCTTCTGTAACGTCGTTAGCAACCTGCGCCAATATGGCTTTCCCCCCATGCGTGGATCTTGGCAGAGAAATACATACTGAACTCCTTGATCGCGGAGTTTTTGTATGTCTTTGGCTATTTTTTCGGGGCTCCTGAAAGCCGGCTTTTCCCTTCCGAAATAAGTTCTATAGCTATAGGCTGAAGCTCCACAGGCAACACAATTATGTAGGCAACCACGACAAATAGGTATGGTCCAATGGGGAGGCCAACCTGGGCCAAAGATTGATCTCTTGGGTTCCAGCAAATCCAACCGCGTAAACTCGAATTCGTCCAGATCAACACTCGGCTCCATTAACGGCACACTTCTGATTCCACCTCCGCCATCTCGGAAAGTAAGGTTGGACACCTCTTCTAGCTTCTTATCTTTTTCTAGCGCCTTCATAAGCAACAGGAACGGCTTTTCCGCTTCGCCCCGGATAACCGCGTCGATAAATTCAAACTTACGAAGTATTTCCTCGTGAAAAACAGTAGCCGTAAGCCCACCAAGAACAACCATGGCATCAGGGTGTATCTTCTTGCACAATTTGGCTATTTCGATTGCCCCTTGGGCGTGAACGCACCAATGCAAGCCGATAGCATATACTTTGGCTGAGAGCGCCATGATATGCCGCTCGGCGTCGAAACCCTCGCTAACCACCATTCGCTCGCCAATGTTATCCACCGCCACATTGTATCCGTTTCTATCCAGGTAATCGGCTATACTCAGCATGCCAATTGGTGGAATTATGAATTGCTCGGTGCTATCACCCGCGGTGTATGCTATCGGGCCGTAAAATATGGGGTTCTCCCAAAAGTTATGAATTGCCGGTGGATGTATCAATATGGCATCGTAACTCATCATCCCTAATCCATATCGCATATCGATTTCAACATTGCCTATCGGGGGCGCAGGGTAAAGGTTCTCAGTCTGTGCCCTATGCGAATACTCCTTCCTCTTCCAGATTGTCAATGATAACATTAAGGCCCTTATCTTCCATCTTCTCTTCTGTAAAGCCAACGACCGCAATTAACTCATTAGCCACTTGCTTGCAGTAGCTACATTGGCTACAGTTTTGACCACAGGAAATCACTTTCTCAAAGAAACCGTACTCTCCTAAAGTTTTGTTATCCAGGTACGTACCGTGCCCAAGGGCATAACTGCCCAAACTACTAGACACTATATCCATAAGATCCCCATCCCAACTTTCTTCGAGATAGGCCTTGATGGCTCTTACAACCTTAGCCTTCCGCAGTGCTCTACCTACGATCTTGAAGGAATGGGTGATCTCACGATACTTCTTAGTATCTTCCGGTCTTATCCAGCCTGACTTCAAAAATTGGGAGGGATCATTACTGATTACCTCATGGCAATGGGGCAGGAAATGACCTATTGCGTTGCCCGACTCCTGTGATACGTGCGATACATAGTCGAAGTGAAACCTCCTGAAGGGACACTTGTACAAGCAGCCCTCATTGACCATCAGCTTTATTTCGGCATTCGTAGCCTTCTTGATCTCTTTAAGAAGCTGCAGATTCCGGTTAATGTTTACATCCGGTGTCATGATGTTAGCGCCAGCTTCTGTAAAGATAACAGCTCTCTGTACACAGTCAATTTCACCAAGCACCGAAGCACAGATTGTTAGTTCCGGAAATCGCCTCCTGACTTCTTTAATGTAGATAGGGTTGGCTATTGTTACCGCTTCTACTCCATGTTCTTCATGCACCTGTCTCAGGTATTCCATCTTTGCTCCTACAACCTCTGGGGAGTACCAATGGCTACCTTCGCAGGTGGAGTTTAAGAGTAGATTAACTCTTAGTCCCTCCTGGTGTATTCTGTCCACAATTTTCAAAAATTGACTGATATCTATCTCATCCATCACCCTGCCTGAACCAGAAAATTCCTGGGGGCCGGAAAGATATACCTCCCTGATTGTATTATTAGTAGTCTTCTTCAGCTTGAAGACTTCTTCGAGCGTCTCAGGGTCACCGTTATAAGGAACGGAGAATTCAAGATTTTCTACATTTCTAGTGTACATTCCTTAACCCTCTCTCTTCCACTACTCAGTCTTTCCCAAGATATTATTACGAAGTAACGCCAGGGCTATAAGTATCAGCCCTACGGCGTAAGTCAGCCAGTAGCCCCACTGCAGGCTTGCATTCAAGTCTCCATACCCTCCTGCATGTGGATCAACTTGAAAGTAAGTATAGCCTAAGAAGTTCACTCCGAACTCCGCGGTCCGTATCTTGGCATAAACGAAAGCAATTACAGCGACAAGAATATATGAGATACCAACAACGCCGATTGTAAGCTTGGATAGATTGAAATTTCTGCCTATCAACCGGATAACTTTATTCTTAATCCATGCAGCGAATAGCAGGGCAGCAATGCATATTCCGAGATAAGCCCACGCAAGTGGAGCAAACCAGACCGGCATCTCAGACCCAGCTATATGACCGGCAAAAGACCCCAAATTATGTTCCAGACCCCAGGGTCGGATTTTAATCAACCCTTGGTTCAACATATAGATTGCATCAACCGTGCAAATCCACCAAGGCCCAAACCACGATAGCAGCATCAAACCGATAGCGACGACAACCAGGCCACGAAAAAGCCAAAACCTGGAACTACTCATTGTTATCTTCCCCCTTCTATTCTATACTTGATAGGGGGTGAGGTTTTACCATCGAACCCTCACCCCCTATTTAGTCGCCTACTCCAGTTCACGCCATTCGCACTAAGTTAGTGCTATGTCCCCAAGGTTGACATCCTTCTCGGTGCTAATATCAGCGATTGTCTTGGTCTTACCATCTGCCTCTATCGTTAGCGAAAAGGTGCCGACCGCCAAGCCCTCGAACCAGAAGTCACCAAAGTCGTCTGTCGTAGCAGTACCGGTGCCATCGCCACTCAGGGTGCAGGTGGCGCCAATAACGACTTCTTCAGCATCAGGGTCGTATACAGTGCCTGCGATAAACCTCTTGGGCAAGCCTATGTAGTATACCCTGGGGTTGGTGCCATACTCAGGATGGAGTACCTCAGCCTTGGCTATCAGATCCGCAAGATCGGATTCCTCTCCAAACTTTAAGGCATCCGTCGGACAGGCATCGGCGCATCTGGGGGCAAAAACAACCTCTCTGTCTACCAGATGGGCACAGCCGGTGCATTTCTGGGCCAGATTAAGGTCTCTATTAAAATAGATGGCGCCATATGGGCAGGCATCGGTACTAAGACACTTCTGGCATCCTGTGCATTTCTTTGGGTCAATGACAACCAGCCCATCATCCCTCCGGTATATGGCGCCTACGTCACACGCCGTGATGCACGGCGCATCCGCGCAGTGCTGGCATAACACTGGGACATATGCCATTTTAGCCTTGGGCACTGTTCCCCGTAGATATTCGTTTACCTTCATCCAGAAATGCCCCGTATCCGGCTGGGGTTTGGCGTAGGGCGTCCAGTCGTTGCCACAGTGCTCATCCTTGCAGGCAATCTGGCAGATGTAGCACCCATTGCACCTTGTGAGATCTACAACAAAAGCTTTCATGTTTTAGATGCCTCCTTCCACCCAACCATCGAAGCACAGACCGGCAGCTGGGTCATATGGTCTCTTGAATGCTTCGGGGTATTGCTTTCTCCATTCCTCCATCTGGTCTCCGCTTACCTTCTCAACCTCAACCAGGAAGCCACTGGTAGCCTCACCGGCAATAGCATTTTTGGATAACCCCCAGACTGGAGCGATCACGTTAGGGGAGCCTCCCCTATCAAGCTCTCCCGGGATTATCTCGTCAAGCCTGGCCCCATGATCTTGGTATACTGCCCCTGCTATGATTCTATCCCACACGATTGCGCCACCGAGGACAGCACCCCGATCATTGTACATCTTGACGATGTCACCGCTCTGTATACCCCTCTTGGCAGCATCCACCGGGTTGATCCAGATGGGCTCGTACAGGTATCCATCGGGCCCCTTGACCTTACATGTTGGGATTTCTCTCAACCATGTAATATCATCGTATTGGGCGTGCACTCTCCATCTCGGGTGGTTGGTAATTAGAAGCAGCGTGTACGTTTTAGCCCTTTCGCCCCAGAGGCTCTCATCATGAGTCCAACCTTCAGATGCAGGACCACCGATTACCCAGTGTGCCACTGGTGGCCTCTCTTTGTCATCGGGGAAATTGTCTTTCAGGTCCTGGCATTCGAACTCAAACTTGCCCGTCTGCGTATCCAGTGGGTTTTTCTCGGGATCCGCGCGAAAGTCCGTCAGACCACCCACACCACGAGCTTCCCAATCCGGGTTGCCCGGTAAGACGATAACCTGCTTTGCCTGAAGTTCTTCCCACGTGATCAAACCTTCTGGAACACTCTCGTCCACGCATTTTCTTATTCTTTCCTCATAAGTCAGCCCCCCTGTATACTCATCATATACGCCCAGCTTCTTGGCTATTTCGCCAGCACAGTCGTAGTCGCTCTTGGACTCCCCGACCGGTTCAATGCATCTCTTTTCTAACATAACTGTGTCAAACATTCCAGTCCCGGTGCCCATTTGGATATCGTCTACCTCAAACATCGTTAGGGCTGGAAGGATGACATCGCAATATAGCATATCGTTCTCAAACCAGGGGTGCTCGCCGACAATGCACTCTATCTTTGGGTCTCTCCAAGCTTTGATTAGTTTGTTCCCACCCTGCCAGCATACTGTTTGGCAAGGAGCGCTCATCCATATCATATGGACTTCAACACCCCCCTCTTCCAACGGATACTGGACTTTGATGAACTGATCCGTCCGCGGTCCACCCATGGGCACTGGGCCATACCAGGTGACAGGTGGGTTAAGAATGCCCTCATGATAGAGAGTGCTGGGAAGCATTTGTGGCGTCATCGCTGCGAAAAAACCTGCTATCGCCCCGCTTCCCAACCTTAATTGAGAAGGAGCTACGGGTCCCGTCCCCGAACCCCAACTTGGCAAACCGCCCACACCGCTCTCAATGAAGGAGAGTTGGTGAACGCCTGGTTTTCCCAGACCCTGCATGGCCAGATTATAGACCATCATTCGCGCAGGTTCGGTTGAGTACGGACCCCTGATGTGAGAACCGCCATTACTAATGGCCTGCGATGTAGCTTTTTTTGCCCATACCCTGGCTAATGCTTTAATGGTCCATGGCGGGACGCCACACCTTTCTGAAGCCCATTGTGGTGTCTTGGGCACCCCGTCTTCCTCTCCCAGAACGTAATCCCGGTATTTGTCAAATCCAACGCAGTATTTGGGGTCCTCTACGAAGTCCTTGTCATAGGTTCCTTCTGTCATCCAGACATAAGCCAAGGCGAGGTGCAGCGCCATATCTGTGTTGGGCAGCACGGGGATCCATTTATCAGCATGAACCGCTGCTCCGTAGTTAAGGTCCGGGCAGACATAGATGGATTTTATTCCCACCTCTGTAAGCCAATAACACAGCTTGCTCGCTATATCCAACCCCCATCCCCAGGGTGTCGTTTCTGGATCGCAACCCCAAAATAGGATCATCTCGGAATTCCTTAAAGCATCTACCCAGACGTTACGATGATCCGCCATCTTGCCATGGTCATCCTGCCCCCATACATGCCTCGCTCCCCAATTCCAGCCCTCCCAGCTATCGGGATTTCTAGCTAGGTTGGTGTACTCTCCGCCGAATTTGGCAAGCGCGACAGCCCCAGTCCCATGCCTACAGGCAACATTTTTCTTCTCTCCATGTCCATGCTGCTGAGCCAGTATGGCTCTTGCACCATAGTCTGCGGTCACCCTTTTTATCTCGTCGGCTACTATGGTTGCAGCTTCATCCCAGGAGATTCTTACAAACTTGCTCTTACCTCTGTTCTGTGGGTTTATTTTTGCCGGGTCACCACCAGGCTCCCAGTCAACCCTCTTTAAAGGATACTTAATCCTGTTAGGTGAGTAGACACGCTTTTTGTAGGCAAGAGCTGCAGGAGGGGGGACTGTTTTTTTAGGGCACTCAAAAACCTTTCCCCGAGCCTCAATCTTCCAGGGGTTGAGTGCTTCCCAATCTCGGTTCTCATCATAGTGTATTGGCCTTATCCTGACTATTCGGCCATTCTTGACCTCTACGGCTCGATCGCCTGCCATGTTTAAACGCCTCCTTTGCTGCATTTTTGCCCAAGAACTAGGTGCCAAATGCCAGATATCTTGTTTCCTCTGGTTCAAATGCTGGTTCAAGTGCTCCTTCTACTGGTACTTGCACCTCTTTCACCACCTCTACTGGTACTTCCTTGGGTACCTCTTTGATGACCTCTTTCGGAGGAGCCAGACCATAAGTTGCCGCCGCCCCGGCGGCCGCTCCACCAACTACTAAACCAGCTCCCTTGATAAACGACCGCCTGGAAATCGGATTTGCCCCCTTCCCTTTTTCCTCTTCTTCCATTTCTTCCATTTCTTCCATTTCTTCCTTCTCCTTTACTAAGATTTGTCGGCATCCGTCTCCCGGCCGACAATCTCTAGCTCTGCCTCCCGGCGGAGCAGACTTTCGACGCCTTGGCTAAACAGGGGATGACTGGAAAGCATGAAAATACGCTTCATAGGCTCTCCTCCTTACTGAATGACGAGACGACTCATTATTAATATACCGTTTTCGCCCCTTCCCTCCTACACTAACTTGGGCGATTTTGGCGTGAAAAAAGAGCTATCTTTCCGATAGCTCTTGCAGGTCCTATCAACAACTCGTATCACCCAGATGGGCAAGCCACCCGAGGTATGCATAGCCCAGGCGGGCTAGTGTGCGGGCGAGGACTCTCCCACCAGCCCCTGCCGCACCGCGTACACAGCAGCCTGGATGCGGTTACTCAAGTGCAGCTTCTCCAAGATGTTGCGCAAGTGGATCTTCACCGTGTTCTCGCTGATGGATAAGGCCACGGCGATCTCCTTATTGCTGGCGCCTTGAACTACCTGCTCCAGCACCTCGATCTCCCTTGGCGTCAGTTCGTCGCTTACCTCCGATGGCTGCGCCAGGCTTGGGTCCGGCTGTCTGAACTCCTGCAGGATCTTGGCCGCCATGACCCCGGAGATAGCCACCTCTCCCCGACGGATCCCCTCCAGCATATCAAAAAACTGGTGGGGCTCCAGGTTCTTCAGCAGATATCCCTCTGCCCCGTTCTTGATGGCCGCAAACAGGTCCCGGTCGTCGTCGGAGACCGTCAACATGATGATCTTCACGTGGGGCATCTCGCGCTTGATGCGCCGGGTGGCCT
>CAYTNQ010000134.1:0-12127 GCA_964439175.1 uncultured Anaerolineales bacterium
GGCGATTAGCCTCGCTCTTCTGCTGAACACCCCTCAATAGTCCGAATAGCCCAATAGAAAGGAGGCGCACCGGAGCGATAAGAGCTCCCGCCGCCGTATTGCGGGAATCACGCAATTGGCCGAAGAAAGCAAAGAGCGGCACTTCCCTAGGGGAAGAACCGCTCCCACAACCAAGAGATCAAGCCGCTCGTGCAGGCACATTGCCGGGCGGCTCTTCATTTTTGTCCAGACGGAATCCATCACTTGAACTCTGTCAGGGCAGGCCCCAACAGGTGAAAGGAGCATTCCGATGACCGAAACCGACCTGGCCCAACCCGAACCAATGCTGGCGCCATCGCCCCTTCAGATCCGGGTACCCGTTGAGGAAGTTCTCACTTCCCTGCGGGATGCTCGCTCGAACAGGGCGGTCGACCAGCTGGTAGGGGAGTGGGTCGCCATCGGCGCGATCGACGACCAGACTAAAGAGGCCATCCGTCAGCGCCGGAAGGAGATCCAGCGCCTGCTGGTCAAGACCCGCAAAGTCGCCTGGATATGGGCCAACGTCTACGGGTATGGCGACGACGACCTTTTCCCGGCGCCCCTGTATCACCCCGAGGCAGCATACCTCGCTGTGGTGCAAGCCGGCGTCATCCTCGTCCTTGACAGCGAGCGCAGGAGGGTTGCTTGCTTCGTCAGCGATGACGGCTGCATTTGGAAGTGGTATACCATCCGGCGCAACGCACCGCTCAATAACAAATCGATCTGCACGTGCCGCATCAAGATGTTCCCCCGCACTGAAACCTAGAAACCCGGCCGAAAACGGGGTCTTGAGACTGCCGTTGAAGCATAAATGCCCAACAATGAAGGGATCCGAACGCGAATATGTACCATGATGCCGCCCGCCAGACGGCGCAGCTGAGAGAAAAGAAGACGCATAAGAGCCTGAGGCCCGCCTTCGGAGCCTATTTCTCCCATTTTTCCCGCGATCAGGGTCAAATTGGCGACCGCAGCCGCCATCAGGGCCTGGAACAGCGTCTTGGTGCGCCCGAAATAGCGCGCTTTGCGCACCCCCAGCTGGATCATCCGGCCCAGGCGGTGCTCGCTCGTCTGGCGCATGCGTTGATATCGCTTGAATTCAGGACCTGCCTGGAAGGCGCGTGCCTCTTGCAGCAGCCTCTCCTGAGGGTGCAGGCTCACCGTCCTGCCTCTGCCGGGCGCAGCTCGGGTGCACTGCGCTCGGAGTTCGCAGGCGTCACAAATCGCGCCATCAAACCGGAAACCCTGGCCTCTTTCATACTCGCCTGTACGCGGTTTTGTCCTGCCCACACTCACCAGCTTGTCCGTTACCTGGCCGGCGGGACAGGTGCAGGTCGTGTCCTCCCCTGGCCTGTCAGCCAGGACAGGCAGGTCGATCTCAAAATCTTCTTTCGGAAAGAAGCCCTGGTTCGGCCGTTTGGGCACCTTGGCCACCAGTTTGCGCCCCACCTGCTCGAATTCTTCTCGGGTTACCCCGTCACCGAAAGCGCAGTCCGCAATTGCCTCCTCCACCTGCATGCCGGTGTTCTCTTCGCTCTGCTCCACCAGCGCCAGGGCCGGCGCACTGTCGTTTGCATTCCCGGGCAAGACATCCACCGCCGTGATCAGCTGGCTCTCCGGATCGGCGGCGATGGCCAGTTTGTGCCCTTCGAAGCGGTTGCTGGCGCTCTTGTGACCGTGCCTCATCTCAGGATCGTGGACCGATACGATGCGGTCCGCTGCCGCGCCTTCTTTCAGGCTGGGGCCGTCATCGCCTTCCCGGTCGATATCCTGGCAGCCTGTCCTGGCGGACTGTCCAGGAAGGAGCTGGATCAGCAGCTCCGCCGCCTGCCTGGCCTGCTGCTCCTGCTCACTCCCCCGGGGGACCCGAGTCACCGTCTCTCGAGCGATCTCCAGCAGGCGATCGGCATCCGCCACAATGCCCTGCAGGAACGCTTTGCGCGCCTCTTCATCATCCCAATCGACCTCCGCCTGGCCTTTGATGCTCGAGCCGAAGTAGCGGGCGAACCCGTGGAGGCGAGCCCACACATTGGGCTTCACCCTCTCGATCCGTTTGGCCAGCGTGTAGATCAGCTTCTTGACGCCATCGGCCAGCAGATTGTATGTGTCCTTTACCGCACCCCGGCCCAGGATGGCGGTCGTATCCAGCGCCGCCTTCATCTTGCGGCCCTTCAGGTAGCCGGTCTCACGGGCATATTCCAGACTGCGGCAGAAGATCGCCCGCGCCTGATCATGCAGGATCAGCTGAGAACGAAACAACTGCAGTGTGCTCTTGGCAAAGGGGCGCTCATCTACCTCAGTACCCAGCGCCACCTTCCACTGCAGATCGTAGTCGGCGCGCCGCTTGGCCTCCGCATCGGACACCCGGTCGTGGGCCTGAAGCAGCAAAGTCACAGCAAGCAGGCTGGGCGGCACGCTGCTGCGCCCGTTGGTCAGGCAGCCTGCCCAGGACGCAGTCCAGGGTAGAGCATGCCGAAGTCCTCGTCCTTGAAGAGCTCATGCCGATGGCCAGCCAGATAACCATAGAAGGTATCCGGGCCCACAAACTCCAGATACATATGATCCGCTTCGAACATTCCCCGCTGCGGGGAGCGCTTTCCAAGCATCCGAGCCTCCTCCAGCTACATAACGAGGAGCTTAGCACACGTCGTGAATTTTCGCGAACTTTTCGGCCGGGTTTCTAGACCTGCAGCGCTGAGGTCACCTGTCGGCTTGAGAGCACTCCCCAGCTTCTGGAGAAGCTTGCTTCACGGCCGAGCTCGCTGCGTCGGTTGGGCCTGGCGCCATAGAACAGGGGTGCTTCGAACCCTGCTAGCTCAATCCTATCGAAAGGAGAATCGCGCGGCCCCTTGCCGCCGGGTAGGGGGCCGCGCTACTTACAATGCTCACATTCAAGAATAAGATCGTCCCCGACCCCGATGTTGTTGCGGTCCTGGTCACCTGCACTACCTTCTCGCGCCTCGAGGATGGGAGATCACACGCCCGGCTGGACGAGCGCCTGGAGGCGCCTCTGGCCGAACGCGCCGAGCGGGTCCTGACTGACCTGGGCGGCCATTGGGATCGTCATGCGAACTGCATGGTCCTGCCCGAGGGCATCGATCCGCAGCGCCTGGTGGAGCAGCTTCTGGAAGACGGGTCGATAACCGTGACTGCGAGCGTCGAACTGACAATCTAGAGGGAGTTGAAATCTGTCCTGACAGATTTCAATCAGATGATGCCGACCGCCACGGGCCGTTTGTGTCCCGCGCAGTTGGGGCTGGTTTCTCCTATAATGAATAGCTACAAGGACCATAGGCATTCCCCATGGCAAGTAGGAGGTCGTGAGCCAGCCGCTTTGGTCGCGCTAGCCACGTATCGATAACGAAGATCGCTTTGGTTCAGTGATGGAACTCACTCGGGATGAAGCACGCAACTGAGCAAGAGCAAGTCGAATGACACGTCAGGGCCGACCAGGAGCAGCGATTGCAGCATGCTTGGCCTTGGTAGGCCTGGCGACGCTGGCGCCAACCCGACCCCGGTTTGCAGTAAGCGACCAGGGCATGGGACCGCGCGATGTGGCGGTCATCCCGATCGAAAGCGTGCCTGCGTGGGTTTCTGAGGGGGTGTCAAGGACGCTTCCTGATGAATTAATGGACTTGTGGTTAATCGAAATCCTCGCCGTGCTGCACGACCCGCGCGATGTGCCGGTCGACCGCTTCCTGTATGCCCTGACGGACCGCGGCGAGGTGATGGTCCATCCCGAGGCGGAGGCGATCCGGCGGAGCCTTGAAACGCATGGGCACTCGGCGGTCGCTGTCTACGTGAGGGTTACAGCGCGGGCGGAGATTTGTGAAGGCTGTATCGAAAGGGATCCGTTCTTCACAACCTCGCTCGAGAACATCGAGAGGAATCCGGACACATACAATGTGCCGTGGAATGCGATGGGGGTGGAATACGAGGAGGACGGGATACCCACTCTGCCATGCTTGGAGCCAATGGCAATCGATGAGAGAGCGCGTGTCTTCACAGCCCCGGATACGGGGGCGACGATTCAGCCTGATGAATACCTGCCGCCGATGCCGCATTACGTGGTGACGGACAACGCCAGCAATCCTGACCTGCTGCAGGGCGAGATGGCGGCTGGTGAGGTCCGCGAGGGATGGGTGCTCTGCCTGGCGCCGGACGTGCCGGTGGAAGATGTGCGGATCGGAAGCAGCTGGGCGCCTGTTCAAGAGATGGCGATCGGGGAATGGTATCTACTTGAGGACAGGCAGGTCCTGGGCTGGAATGAGGGCCCGACGCTAAGACGGGGCGAGGACCCAATCCACCTGGATGAACAGGTAGTGTACGAGGGAGATGTGTGGGTCTCCATGGCGCAGGCGATGCGGTTCATCTATGAGCCCTACGTCGACCGGGATGGCAACCCCGTTGAGCCGTATGAAGAGCAGATCCGTGTGCAGATGTATTTCGAGGGGATGGAAAAGTTCCTGGGAATCTGGGATCAACTGGCCTTGAGGGATGGCCTCGTTGTTACCCGCATTGAAGACATCTATGAGATCCGAGTGTCCTCGGTGTTGCGTGAAGAGACAGTGGATCTGAGGGCACGCGGGTCGAGCCTGATAGTGGGAAAACACAATTGGAGCACCGAGGGGTACCGGCTTCCGAGTGAGAGGATGTGGATCTATCCAGGGGATTTCCTTGGATCGCTACGGACGGGTCCGCTGAAGGTGTGGCGGGTCGAGTTCCAGGAGATCGACATGCGAAACCTGACCACAGATGCGATCTGCGCCATAGTTGAGTGTCTCACCGTGGAAAAAGCTCTATTTGAGTCTGATAAGGTCGAGGTGTCGGAGCCTGTCATTCCACTCGGGACCAGAGCAATGGGCCTAACAGTCCATTCAGCAAGTCTCGTCTCATTGCCGATTCTGAGAGCATATGGGCTCGACGTTTACCGCTATGAAGGCCACTATGCTCCTGAAGACCGCAATCTGCTGGTGGTCGAAGTAGAGGCCGCTGACAGTTCGGTGGGCTTGAGCGCCTACAACACTGCACTGGGTGCGGAAGATTGGAACTTCGAGACCGCGAGGAGATGGGTCTCGTATGGTTCATCATCGGGCTATGAAGTGCTCGGTGGTAGTTTCTGGGATGACACGTGGTTATCCTACGCACGTCGGGCAAGCAACAGAATCCTGCTTGTGGCGGAGGTGTCAGCAGACTGGAGACTAGAGGATATCGTGCTCTTGGGAGGACCAGTATATGAATTGCAGTGAATATGTCAGGGGATGTCATGGCTCCGTTCTCTGACTTGGCCATCTATGACCGGGGGCTGCGGACTGTTTGTGTCCTGCCAGTTCTGGGCAGATTCCTCCTATACTCATCTCAGATGACGCTGGCATTGCTTGGAAGTGTAATACCTGAGAGGAGGTCGTGCCTATGAGACTGAAACTAATCTTCGCACTGACGACCGTGCTGTTCTCGGGTGCAGTCATCTTCTCTACCGTGGATGCCCAGCCTGCGGCCGGAAGCACTACATGGCCTCTTTCCCTTATCACGCAGCCATGTGTGTCGATCGGTGTTGATGGGCCAAATGGAGGCCCTGCTCGGGTTGTTTGCCTGGGGGTTACAGGCCGTACAGCGACCGTGAATGTGCCGACCCCCTGGTTGTCTGACCGAGCGCCGGAGCTGAGCTTGGTCATCATCCCGACATTCTTTAATCTCGAGTGGGATCCGGGGTCCTTGGGAGCGCTGGACAGCGCACCGCTGACTATATCCAATCCCATTGGCGACCCCACGGACAGGCTTGTGAACGTGAGGGTGCAGCTTCGACTTCGGCCGTCGCCCTTTCCTGTGCCAGCCTCCGAAACGCAACTTACAACTGACAACGTCAGGATAGAGACTCCTGCCTCCGTCTACCTTGTCGACCCAGACGATGACACAAGAGAGTATTACAACCTCGCCTGCAACCCCAGCAGCGAACCGGGCGCCGAGGCCAATGCATTGCTTACTGTGGAAGATCGGTATGGAGGCTACGCCACGGGAGAGCCGAATGACAACCCTTGCCAGAGGATCCGGGGCCTACTAAACGAACCAAGCATCTCTTTCCCATCTGCAGGGATCAATGGTGCCAACAATGTTGCGCGGTACCCAGACTGGACAGCCATCGGCACCCCTCAGTTCCTCTCCTTCACCCCATACGCCTCGATCTACGGCTCAGGCACCGATCGCGGGTCGCCAGCCTTCCAGATGAGGACCACGACCCGCTTCATTGTAGAGGCCCGAGTAGTGTGGGACGAACATCAACACAAGCGGGAGGAGGTCACAACCGACTGCCAATGGTCCTACTGGGACAACTACGACTTCGTCGACTGGTCTCGCTGGCCCGGCCCAATATATTGCCGATGGAATGTCGAGGTAACCTGGCCTGTTTTTTGTAGGCCCTTCGCTAAGGCGCCGAAAGAAGGTCAACCTGATCTTAGGTGCCCATACGGCCACCCCGACAATTGGTGGATCTCCTACGCGCCGGCTTTGGAGGCCGAGGCCATCCGGCGACCTGACGGAACTTACAGTACCTCTTACGACTTCGTCTCGGTCCAGTCGCAGGCTTTGCTTACGGCGCCTTAGCTGCCAGCCGCTCACCTGAAACTCGACCTCTGGACCCTGTCCCAGAGCTCTTTCGTTCTTGGCCCAGCAATGTTGGTCTCAGCGCATGGGGCCGATGGCAAGGGATTGACGTTTCTGTAAGCATCGTGTAGTATTGTCAATTAAATGACAAAAGATTGTCGAAATGGAGGTTTCTGTGGAATTGCCTGAAGTTGTTCCGATTTCGGAGATGCGGGTTCGGCAGAAGGAACTCCTTGAGAGAGCTTCCGACAAGCCGATCGTTCTCACCCAGCATGGCCGGGCTGTTGCGGTACTACTTACACCGGAGTCCTACAACCGACTCATCGAGCAGATTGATGATCTACAGCTTGCCATTGAAGCGGTTGAGGCGCGTGCTGAGAAAGGCCCGGTGATCGATTTCGACGCATATCTGGCAGGGCGGGGCGAGGGCGAGAATGTACCGGCTCCTTCTCCCAAATAGAGCACGGAAAGACCTGGATCGTCTGATGGGGGCATCTTGGGAGCGAGTGAGGGATGCCATTCTCGGCTTGCGGGATGATCCCCGGCCCGAGGGATGTAAGAAGCTACGCGGCAGCCCCCATACCTTTCGTATAAGAATCGGAGACTACCGGGTTGTCTACGATGTCGACGACGATGCGAAAACCGTGACGCTACTACGCGTGAGGCACAGGCGAGAAGCTTATCGCGATCTCTGACCTGCTAATTTGGCAAATTGCCGCTTATCTGAAACCAGACCTCTGGCCCAGCGCCAGAGGTCTGGTTTCTGCCTGTCTGTCCATCATCGGAGGTCGATCCCACGGGCCGTTTGTGTCCCGTTTGGGTCCCGGCTGCGTCCCGCTTGTTTGCGGCAAATCCTGCTACGCTGATCTCAGAAGCGACAAGCGGGATTGGAACAGGGAGGTTGACATGACAGCGCAGGTGGTTCTTCTGGCGATCGGGGCAGTGGGGGGATCGGTTGCTCTTAGTTGGTGGCTGGCGCGGTTCGTGTCTGGACGTCGGTATCGCAAGATGGTGAACGATCGACTGAAGGCGCTTGAGCTGGGAGCGCGCATCCGCAACGCTCGCGGCTAGAGGGGGATACGGGGTACGGGGAAGGCCCGGCGGTCTTCGGGTCGGTAGCCAGCAGTCGCCTCCCTCTTCCGAGGAAAGGCTGCCGGGCCTCTGATCCCCTAACGAACACAACGACCAGGAGGATCTATGGTCACCCAGGTGCAAACCCCGCCCATGCCCGGAGGCATGGGCGACATCGTTCTCTCGGAGAACTCGTACAAGGTCCTCTCGCTGCGTTTCCTGCGCAAAGGGTCGGACGGAAAACCCGTCGAGAGCCCGCAGGAGATGCTCTGGCGAGTTGCCTATCATGTGGCCCAGGTGGAATCCCTTTGGGGACAGGACCCCCAGGAGGTGACGGTGTCCTTCTACGACATCCTGGCCAGCAAGCGGTTCCTGCCCAACTCGCCCACGTTTACGGGCGCCGGGACACCGCTCGGCCAGCTTGCTGCTTGTTTCGTCCTTCCCGTGGCTGATGACATGGGGCGGAAGAGGTCGGGCATCTTCCAGACCCTGCGGGACGCCGCCCTGATCCAGCAGACGGGTGGAGGGAACGGCTTCTCCTTCAGCCGGCTGCGGCCCAAGGGGGCGATCGTCAAATCGTCATCCGGCCAGGCCACCGGCCCTGTCGGATTCCTTCGGGTCTACGACCAGGCCTTCGGTGAGGTCGCGCAGGGAGGCACGCGCCGCGGCGCCAACATGGCCGTCCTGCGGGTCGATCATCCTGACATCGAGGAGTTCATTACCTGCAAGACATCGGAGAGCGCCATCACCAACTTCAACATATCGGTCGGAGTCACGGACACCTTCATGGAGGCGGTCGAGAAGGATGATTGGTGGGAATTGCGCTTCCCCGATGTGCTGGCGCCGGAGTACGGCAGTTTCGACGGGACGCTCACCCAGGCGATCCGGCTCGGTGTGCCGATCAAGAGCTACCGCCGGGTCCGGGCGCGTGAGCTGTGGGACAGACTCGTCCAGCACGCCCATAGCAACGGGGAGCCGGGGGTTCTCTTCCTGGATACGATGAACCGCGAGAATCCCTTGCCCCATCTGTATGAAATCGAGGCCACGAACCCCTGCGGAGAACAGAGTCTCGGCCCCCACGAGTCTTGCTGCCTGGGATCGATCAACCTGGCCGAGCACCTGGATCCTGAAGGCACGGTCGAATGGGCCAAGCTTCAGCAGACAGTCGAGCTGGCCTCTCGATTCCTTGATGATGTGATCGATGCCAATGCCTTTGTCCCCGAAGTGCCGGAGCTTAATGAAGCCGCGCATGCCTCCAGGCGCATCGGCCTGGGCATCATGGGGCTGGCCGACCTGATGTACCACGCCGGTCTGCGTTACGGCTCATCAGGGTCGCTGGCGCTGGCCAGCACGGTCATGGAGTTCATCCGCTACCATGCCATGATGACGAGCATCAAGCTGGCAAGCGAGCGAGGCTCCTTCCCGGCCATCGCCGGAAGCGTCTACGACCGTGAACACCTCCAATGGGAGCCGCCCGAACCCCTGGACGGAGTACCCGTGGAAGCCTATCCATCCTCGTCGGTGGATTGGCGCAAGGTGGTCGCCGGCATCCGCAAGCATGGTATCCGCAACGCGGCGCAGCTCACCGTGGCGCCTACCGGCACCCTCTCCACGGTAGCCGGCTGCGAGGGATACGGCTGCGAACCGGTCTTCGCTCTAGCCTATCAGCGACATGTGCAGGATGACGGGAGCAAGCTGGCCCTCGAGTACACCAGCCCGATGTTCCGAAGGGCGCTGGTGGAGGCCCGGCTCAACGAAACCGAGGTGGAGCGTGTCTTGCGCCAGATCTTCGACACGGGCTCCTGCCAGGATCTCGGTGAAGTTCCTGCGCATGTGCGCGAGGTGTTCATTGTGGCGGAAGATGTGACTGCGGAAGAGCATGTTCTCATGCAGGCGGCGCTCCAGGCCTACGTGGACAGTTCTATCTCCAAGACCGTGAACCTGCCGCCCACAGCCACACCCGAGGATGTCGGCAGGATCTACCAACTGGCTTGGGAGAAGGGCTGCAAGGGCGTCACCGTCTATGTTACGGGGTCACGGCGGGAGATCGTTCTGGAAACGCAAGCCACGGCGCTGGCAAGGACACCGGCTCCCGAGGGTGGCGACCAGCCACTCTGGAATGATCACAAGAAGTCCAGGCCTGACGCGCTGTTCGGGAAGACCTACAAACAGGAAACGCCCTTCGGCAAGACATTCGTCACCATCAATGCCAGCGATGAGGGGCAGCCGTTTGAGGTGTTCATCAACACCGCCAAGGCCGGCTCCGAAATGGCAGCGATCTCTGAGGCGCTTGGGCGTATGGTTTCGTATGTGCTGCGCCTTGCATCGCCGGTTGAACCACTCAAGAGGCTGGAGGAGGTCTACCGACAGCTGTGGGGGATCGGTGGCTCCCGGTCGAGCGGGTTCGGGAAGAGCAGAGTGCGTTCTTTGCCGGCTGCCGTCGCCCAGGTGCTGGCCCGACATCTCGATTGGCTGGCCGAAGAGCCGCCGTGGAGCGCGGACCTCGATTCCACCCCCTCCGTGGTCTTGCCGGAGCACGCCCCCGTGCCGGCCGTCGTCGGTCTGCATGCCGACCTGTGCCCGGAGTGCGGAGAGGCATCGCTGGTCACGGCACAGGGCTGTGCCTCCTGCATCGTCTGCGGCTACTCCGAGTGCTAGCCCCACGGCATTCTTGGCGTTGATACCCTAACCCCCAGGGCTGTGATTTCGAGCTGGTGCAATCGAAGAAACCAAGCCTTATAGCCCATCGGAACTTGTGATATATCATGACATATATTATAATGGCACCGAAAGGAGGTCTAGCGGTGACAACGATCATGGCAGTTGCGCCTGAAGATGTCCGCGAAGCCAGGAATACGCTCGGGTTTACCCAGATCCAGCTCGGCGCCGCCTTTGGCGGTGTTCGACCCGAGACCATCAGCCGGTGGGAGCGAGCATCTTCGAGGTATGAACTCAAGGTCAGACCACTGCATGCTGAGATCATGCGGCAGCTAACACGCGCGACCGATCTCCTGCAAGAGCTTTTTCCTAATAGAGCGGATCGAACGGAGTTCCTTAACACGCCGCAACGCGAATTGGGGAACCGCACGCCCGTTGAGGCCATCCTTCAAGACCCTCCCTATGGTCTCAAGGACGTGTTCCACCTACTGGGCCGCATGGCCGAGGGGATCCCGACCTAGGTGAGCCACGGACATCCCATTACAGCGATGGCGGGAGGTAATAAGCCAAGAAAAGCCCCGCGAATTGAGCGGGGCTTTTTGGTACCGATCTGTTTACAGAACCAGAAGGAATTCCATCCTGGACATGGACGGCGCGCTCCTTCACGGTGGAAGGTACAAGCCTCCAGAGGAGTTTGGCGCACTCTATTTATCAGAGAGCCCCGAAGCGTGCGCGGCCGAAATGAGACGTCGTCCAAGAACGCCGGCATACTACGTCCTGGGCGAAATCAAAGTGAATGTTCAGAAGATCTGTGATCTGACCGATCCTGATCTCCTCGATCGGCTTGGTCTTGAAAGGGATGATTTGTGTACAGATTCTTAGGAGCCCACGCGCTTATTGGGGGCTCTGATCCGTGACGCCAGCTTTGAAGGAGTGCTGGTGCCATCCGCGGCCGGACCGTATAAGAACCTCGTGCTTTTCCTGGACCGCTTCTCTGGCGGGTCATGTCTTGAACTCGTCGACGTACGAGCCCTGCTCATCAGTGACAAATGAGACAGGCGCGCTTGAATATCTGCCTCCAGGTACCCCTGAATGAGATAACAGCCATCTCATGTCCCACCGCCCGTCATGGGGTCGTGCGGGTCGATGCTGGCCTTCCCGCAGGAGATCCTGGTGCATGCACCGCCGTCGTGCTCCGTGCCGGTCTGTGCCCGGATTTCGGCGCGGCATCCCGTGTCGCGATGCGGGGCTGCACCCGCTGCATCGCCCGGGGCTACTCTGAGTGTTGAGGTCCCCTCAAGTTCTATGTTCCCTGGCAGACCTCATCTTGACATTCCGGGAGGAAGGGAATATACTATGACAGAAGATATGACAATAATTATGACAACAGGAACGGAGATTCCAAACATGGCCGAATCGCTGGTAAAGGAACTTGAACTCGCTGAAGCCCAGAATACCTTCGAGAAGTTCAAGGAAGCGTATGAGTGGGATAACGCCGATATCGCTGCAGCGCTGCAGGTTGCTCGGCGCACCGTCCAGCGGTACAGCAGCGGCGATAGCTATCCAACGCGGCGAGTTCGCAGCAACATTGCTGACCTTCGGGAGATCTCCATTCTCCTGGATGAGATATTTCGGGACGAAGCCGATGCGATTCGATGGCTGAATACGACTGTGCCGATGCTCAAGGGCCGCCGTCCAATCGACCTGATTCAAAAAGGCAAGCTTGACGAGGTCATTACGGCTCTTGCGACATACCAATCCGGCGCTTTTCGGTGAGGTATGA
>CAYTNQ010000135.1:0-11948 GCA_964439175.1 uncultured Anaerolineales bacterium
GTACCAGGATCGAGCGCCCGATGAGGGTCAGGCCCAACAGGTTAGCCACATTAAGCACTCCGGTGATAACCAGCACCGGGACCAACATCATCAATCCTCCCATCGTGGGAGTCCCCATTTTGATCTGGTGAGTGGTCGGCTCTTCGATGCGAATTTGCTTGCCGACGCGCAATTGCCGCAACAGGTTGATGAGCGGTCTGCCCCAGATGACGGCCAACAGAAATGAAATTGTCCCGAGTGTCAGTGAATAGGCCATGAGCTTATACCGGAACCTGAAGCGCGGCCACAATTTCCTCCATCGTCATCGAGCGCGACCCTTTCACCAATATAATGTCTCCAGGCTGGACAATCTGGCGCAGGTGTGCAATCGCCTGGTCGTTGGTCTCGACTTCGGTGACCACATCTGATCCCAGTCCACAGGCGCGCGCCTCGTCGGCTATCGTATGCGCCCGGGGGCCGACGGTGATGAGTAAATCTATCGTATCGGCGGTGCGACACCCTACCCGGCGATGTCCCTCTTCCTCTTGGTCGCCTAGCTCGGCCATATCCCCCAAAACGGCAATCCTGCGTCCGCTCAAATCATCCAGCAGATTCAGCGCCGCAATGGTAGATGTAGGGCTGGCATTGTATGTGTCGTCCAACAGCGTCGAACCGTTGATGCCTGGCACGCTGACCAGACGCAGTTGGACTGCACTGTCCTGCAGGCCAGCCATGATTTCGTGCCAGGTCATCTCTTCGACAAGCGCGACAGCGGTCGCCCGCAGGGCGGTGTGAACACTATGACGGCCCAGCAATGGCACCTTAGCATGGATAGCTTCGCCTTGATAATGAAGCACAAAACGAATCCCTTCTAACCCTTCGCTCACAACGTTGCTGGCCCACAGGTCGGCCTCTGGTGACAGGCCATAAGTGAACACTCTCGCCCGCGTCTGCTGCGCCATTCGGCGAACAAATGGGTCATCTTGATTCAGGATCGCCACGCCGTCGGGCGGCAGGGCTTGCACCAACTCAGCTTTGGCCTGAGCGATGTGCTCGATGCTCCCCAGGCGCTCCAGGTGAGTGGGGCCAATGTTGGTCACCACACCGATGTGAGGCGCAGCAATGGCACACAATTCGCGGATCTCTCCCAGATTGTACATGCCCATTTCGAGCACCACCCGCTCGTGGGAGTCATCCAGGCCAAGAAGTGTCAACGGCAGGCCGATTTCGTTGTTGAGATTACCCGGATTTTTCAGCGTCTTGAACCGTTGGCGCAAGACCGCCCACGCCAATTCTTTGGTGCTGCTCTTGCCCACACTGCCTGTAATACCCACCACGCGTGGGTTGAATCTGGCTCGCCAGTAGGTGGCCAGTTGCTGTAAGCCTTCGAGACTGTCGGCAACCTTGATGCACATGGGAAAGGTTATGTCGCCGGTCGTCTGGCTTACTACTCTCTGTTTCGTAGCATCGAGTGTCCTGCATTCGATATCCAACGTCCGATGTACCAGGGCAGCGATAGCCCCTCGGCTGAAAGCATCGGCCACGTAGTCGTGCCCATCCACGTGCTCGCCGGGCAGGGCCACAAACAGCGAGCCGGGAGTGGCCTGCCGCGAGTCAATGACTGCCTGGCTGATGCGTTGACTCTCAGCCTCTGCCCATCGGTATCCAGTTAAGCCTTCGATCACGTCTGCAAGTGTTAGCATTTTCCTCAAAAGAATCAGCGAGTCGGCGAGTCGGCGAATCGGCGAATCAGCAAATCAACGAATCAATGAGTCAGCGACAGCCATTCCCTGATTCGCTGACTCGCCGACTCGCCGACTCGCTGATTTGCTGATTTGCTGATTTGTTGATTTGTTGATTTGCTGACCCGCCGCCTGACGTATGTCATCTGGCGGTACGTCAAAAAGAACCATCAATTGCTGGGCAATGTGGGCAAATACCGGCGCTGCGACTTGCCCTCCCCAGGGCGAAGTTTTGGGCTTGTTGATGATGACCAGGATCACGATAGCCGGGTCGTCGGCTGGCAGGTAGCCGGCAAACGAAGCAACGGTGAGGCTGGGATGATAGCCACCGGGGACCGGGATTTGGGCTGTCCCGGTCTTGCCGGCAACGCGATAGCCGGGGACCTGCGCCAGTTCGGCTTCCTGGCTTACCGCTACGGCTAGCATTTCGGTCAGTGTTCGAGCTGTTTGGGCCAGGACAACCCGGCGCACCACTGTCGGCTGCACCGAGAGAACGTGATCACTTTCAACGATTTCTTGTACTATGTGAGGCTTCATCAACAAACCGTCGTTGGCGACGGCGGCTATGGCCGCTGTCATTTGTAATGGGGTGACGGCGATTCCTTGCCCAAAGCTGTTGGTGCCCAGGTCGCTTTCATGCCAATCGGGGTCCCCCGGCGTTTTAAGGGTGCCAGGACCCTCACTGTCCAGATCTACCTCGGTGATGCGCCCGAAACCGAAGCGTCGCAGATAAGTGTAAAATCGTTCTTTGCCTTGCATGACTGCGACCTGTGCCGCCCCCACGTTCAGCGATTTGGCCAACACCGTGGTCATGTTTACCGTGCCATGGGGCTGTCGGTCCCAATTGTAGATGGTTCGGCCGCCCACTTCGATGACTCCGCCGTCGTAGATGGTTGTGTCGGGCGTGATGACGTCCGAATCCAGACCGGCTGCCAGGGTGATGACTTTGAATACGGACCCTGGCTCGTACTGCTCGCTCACAGCCGGGTCGGGAAATAGTTTCTGGTCGGTCTCGGCAAAGTGATTGGGATCGTAGGTAGGCCAACTGGCCATAGCCAGAATAGCCCCTGTCTTTGGGTCGAGCACCACCACTGTGCCGCTTTCTGCCTGGTAGTGTGCCACGGCATCTGCCAATTCTTTCTCAACGATGTATTGCGCCGTACGGTCTATCGTAAGCACCAAACTTTTGCCATCGCGGGGGGGGAGGTATTGCCCGGGTCCAATGGGTATAGACGAGCCAAAGGGATCGCGTTCGCCCTGGCGCAGGCCCGGGGTCCCCTGAAGCATCGCGTTGTAGTAGCCCTCCACTCCGTAGAACCCGTTGTCGTTGTCGTTGACGAAACCGATCAGGTGCGCGGCTGTCGTGCCCTCGGGATAAACACGCTTGGCGCGCGGTTCTACCTGAATGCCCGTGATGTCCCACTCAACAATCGTCTCGCCCAGAGGCTGGGGTACCCCGTGTGAAAGGGGGACCCAGGGAGCGTCACTGGTCAGCGCAGCCAGTGTTTCGTTGCGGCTCATCTCCAGCAGCGGAAAGAGACGATCGGCAGTGGCGTAAGGATCGCTGATCATCTTCGGTGAGGCAGAGACCTGGTATTGAAAAGTATCGGCTGCCAGCAAGAATCCGTTACGGTCGTAGAGCGCACCCCGGCGCGGCCGGATGACAACTTCTGCCTGGTGTTCTTCTTCAGCCAGAGCCAAGAAAGTCTGGTGTTCAAGCACCTGCCACCGAAAGAGTTGCCCGACAAGAATCAGAGCACTGGCCGACAGAATAGCCATCAGGGCAATGATACGCCAGCGTGTGCCAGAATTGGCTGCCATCGTTGCGAGAATCTCCCCGGAAATCGAAAATTTGGTAAACTCAACAAATTCGCAGATTTCATGTTACGGGTTCTTGGATTGGTTCGTTTGCTGATTGGGATAATTAGGCACAGATAAGTAGAGCACTTGGTTGCGCGGCCCGAATCCAAGTTCGCGCGCGCGTTGCTCGATTCTGGGCAGGCTTTCCCATTTAGCAATTTCCAGTTCCAGTTGGGCGTTTTGCTGGTCCAGTTTAGAAAGTTCAGCTCTGTGTTGCTCAATCTGAAAGCTAATTGTGGCCAGAGAGCTTGCCTGGGTCAGATAGAGCCAGCCGATGAGGCTGAGGGTGACAAGGATGAGCAACATTCCCAAAGCCGCTTTACGTTCGAGACGCCAGGTGATGTGCTGAGCCAAAGACCCGGGTCGCAGCAGGGTTTGGACAGGATGCATGGTTTCACTAGACATAGTGTTACGCCTCCATACGTTCGGCCACCCGCAATTTGGCGCTGCGGGCCCGGGGGTTTACATTGATTTCATCGCTACTGGCGATAATTGGCTTTCGTGTTATAATGCGCAACGTAGCTTGATGACCGCAGGTGCATATGAGTTGCTCGGGCGGGCAGATGCAGTCTTTGGACTCCTGCAGGAAGAAGTTCTTGACAATCCGGTCTTCCAGGGAATGGAAACTGATGACTGCCAGTCTTCCGCTGGGGGCCAATATCGTTGTCGCCTCCGACAGGGCGCTACTCAGCCTTTCCAGTTCATCGTTCACGGCAATGCGCAGGGCCTGGAAGGTCCGCGTGGCCGGATGAATTCTGGCCCCACGGCGTCCGCCTATCGCTCGTGCCACCACGTCGGCCAGTTCGCGCGTGCTGTGTACCGGACGGGCAGCAACGATGGCGCGAGCGATGCTCCGGCTGCGTCGTTCTTCGCCGAAACGATATAGCAGGTCGGCTAACTCGCTCTGAGACAGATTGTTAACCAGATCAGCGGCAGTGGTAGGACCGCTGGGGTCGTACCTCATATCGAGCGGACCTTCGTTTTGAAACGAGAATCCGCGCTCAGCATCGCCCAATTGCATTGATGACAGTCCCAGGTCGAGCAAGATGCCGTGAACGGGGACGAAGTCGTAGCTGTGGGCAATGGTTGCGAGTTGGGAAAAGTTGGCGTTGACGAGATGGACGCGGTCGTTGTAGGGGGCGAGTCGCTGGCGAGCGCTATTCAGGGCAACAGGGTCAGCATCCAGACCCAGTACCTGACCATCAGGCGCGATAGCTTGTAAAATAGCCTCGGCGTGACCGCCGGCACCGAGGGTACCGTCAATGTAGCGTTGACCAGGGTGAAGGTTAAGTCCCCTCAGTACCTCGTCGAGCAAAACAGGAATGTGCGATGCTTTCTCTTCCATAAGTTAACTGCCAAAATTCAAATGCCAAGTTCATGCAACTGTTCGGCAATAGATTCTGGGTCACCTTCGACCTCCGCCTTTAAATTTGCCCAGTGTTCGGGATTCCAGATTTCTAGTCTATCGTAAAGACCGATAATGACTGCCTCACTATCAAATCCGGCGTATTCTCGCAATCCTTGGGGGATCAAAACACGGCCTTGGCGGTCGGGTATAAAGTCAGCGGCGCCTGAAAACATCAAGCGACCAAAATTACGAGCGTTGCGTTGCGTAAGGGGGAGTTGGGCGATGTGTTCTGCTAAGTCGTCCCATACCTGGCGAGGGAAGACAGAGAGACAGCGATCTATGCCTCGGGTAATGACCAAACCGCCAGCCAGTTCGTCCCGGAACTTGGCGGGGATAGTCAGCCGTCCTTTATCGTCGAGCGTATGTAGGAACTCGCCGAGAAACATCGTGGGTCGACCTCCCCCACAGAGGCTACAATAGGGGCTAGAACATATGTTCTTTGCCCCACTTTAACCCATTATTCCCCACTAGTATCCACATTATACACCACTTCACCCCACTTGTCTACCCCTTATGGTAAATTTTAATGTTTACATAAACTTTTAGGTTGTCTGGTGGTTGTACCACCCACCTTCGTTCTTTGCGACTCAATTGGAAGTGCGGTATAATGCTTTGCCTGTCTCCGGATACTCCTCTTACGATGACAATCGGGTTGAAACCAGGAAGGAGTGGCGCGCGTGGTGAGAGCATTGATAACCGGCATTACCGGCTTTGCTGGGGGACACCTGGCCGCGCATTTGCTGGCCCGCGGCGATGTTGAGATCTATGGCGTGGCACATGATAAAGGCCACGGCGTGGAGCATCTTAGTCGCCCGGTTTCGCTCACTATTGCAGATTTGCGTGATCCTCAGGTGGTGGAAGATGTGTTGCTGGATGTCAGTCCGCAGCATATATATCACTTGGCGGCGCAAGCCTATGTGCCGACAGCGTGGCGGGCCCCTTGGGATACCTTTGAAAACAACGTCCGGCCCGAACTGAATATGCTCCAGGTGATGGTGCACAAAGGCCTGAAGGCCCGGTTGCTGGTGGTGGCGTCAAACGAGGTGTACGGCGCTGTTTCCCCTGATAAGCTCCCGGTAGACGAGAAGGCTTTGCTGGAGCCTCGTAACCCCTATGGTGTGAGCAAGGTGGCGCAAGATTTGTTGGCCCGACAATTTTTTTTAAGCCATAGCGTCGACGTGATCCGGGCTCGTGCTTTCAATCATTTGGGCCCTCGCCAAAGTCCGCAATTCGTGGCGGCCAACTTTGCGCGTCAAATTGCCGAGGCCGAGGCAGGATTTCGTGAGCCAGTAGTGCGTGTCGGCAACTTACAGGCCCAGCGCGACTTCACGGATGTCATAGATGTCGTGCGCGCCTATGCATTGCTGATGGATAAGGGGCGGTCAGGCGAAGCATATAACATTGGGTCAGGCCAGCCTCAGTCGGTGCAGAATTTGCTCGATACCTTATTAAAGATGAGTTCGGTGCGGGTCCGCATTGAACAGGACCCGGCGCGAATGCGCCCCTCTGACGTTTCCGTCATCTACAGCGACATCACCAAGCTGCGGACCGATACCGGCTGGGAGCCAACCATTCCCTTTGAGGAGAGTTTGCGTCGGGTGCTAGCCTATTGGCGAGAGGTGGTGCGAGGGCCGGGATACGTTGCCGACCGCAGCCAGTAGGCGGCGAACGAGGAACAGGCGTGAAGTTGGAACGACTTTGTTAGAGGAGACCCGATGAACAAAAAAAGTGCGTTAATCACGGGCATCACAGGTCAAGACGGCTCATATCTGGCGGAGTTTTTGCTCTCGCAAGGATATGAAGTGTTGGGGATGGTCCGGCGCTCCAGCACTGTCAATTTTGATCGTATCCACCATTTTCAGGATGATATTACGATTGTGCAAGGTGACTTGCTGGACCAGATGTCGCTGCTCGACATTCTGCGAGAACATCGCCCTCAGGAAGTGTATAACCTGGCAGCTCAATCATTTGTGCCTACCTCTTGGAAGCAACCGGTATTGACAGGGGAGTTTACCGCTTTGGGCGTGACGCGGGTGTTGGATGCGATTCGTATTGTCGACCCGGAAATCCGCTTCTACCAGGCTTCGAGCAGCGAAATGTTTGGCAAAGTTCGGGAGACGCCGCAGAATGAGAACACCCCCTTTTACCCGCGCAGCCCTTACGGAGTGGCTAAGGTATATGGACATTGGATCACTGTAAATTACCGTGAAAGCTACCGGCTGTTCGCTTGTTCAGGCATCTTATTCAACCACGAAAGCCCTCGCCGTGGTCTGGAGTTTGTCACCCACAAAGTCACTTACGGTGCGGCACGCATCAAGCTGGGGCTGGCCGACAATCTGCACCTGGGCAACCTGCAGGCACGCCGTGACTGGGGCTACGCTGGAGACTATGTGCAGGCGATGTGGTTGATGCTTCAGCAGGATGGGCCAGATGACTACGTGGTCGCCACGGGCGTAACCCATTCAGTTCAGGAGTTGTGTGAGGTTGCCTTTGGCTATCTCGACCTCGATTGGCGCAAGTACGTAGTGAGTGATCCCCAGTTCTTCCGGCCGGCTGAAGTTGACTTGCTGGTGGGTGATCCCAGCAAAGCCCACGCCAAACTCGGTTGGGAACCTTCGATTAGCTTCGAAGAGCTCATTCGATTGATGGTAGATGCTGATATGCAGGCGTTGCAGGCGAATAACGTATGATTGACTCCCACTGTCACCTGGATTTCCCGGACTTCGACCAAGACCGCGACCAGGTGCTGGCGCGAGCGGTCGAAGCCGGCGTAACTACCATTATCAATCCCGGCACCGATCTGGAATCCAGCCGCCGCGCGCTGGCTTTGGCCCAGAGATATGACAACGTTTACGCTGCGGTGGGTGTGCATCCTCACGATGCTTCCACTCTGGACCGCCAGGTGTTGGCCGAACTGCGCCAGCTTGCTTCTCACCCCAAAGTAGTTGCCATCGGGGAAATTGGGCTGGACTATTACCGCGATTTGTCGCCGCGAGCGCAGCAGCGGGCCGCCTTTGAGGCGCAACTGGCCCTGGCGGCCGACCTGGACCTGCCGGTCATTATCCATCAACGAGAGTCAGCCGACGATGTGATGGCAGCTTTGCGAGACTGGGCCATAGGGGGACATCCCGGCTGCGTCCTGCATGCTTTCTCTGGAGATGGTGCAATGGCTGACGAAGCGGTCTCGCTGGGCTTCTTTATCGGCGTTGGCGGACCGCTCACCTTCAAGAACGCCCGGCGCTTGCCGGAGATCGTTACTGGTCTTCCCCTGAGTTGTCTGGTGGTAGAGACCGATGCGCCTTATCTCGCTCCACATCCCTACCGTGGTAAGCGAAACGAGCCAGCCTACGTGGCGCTGGTAGTAAAGCGACTGGCCGAATTGCGAGGCACTGCCAGGGTCCAGGCTGCGGGCGCAGTCCCTGCAAGGGGCGAAGTTCCTGCAAGGGGCGAGAGAAGTGAACTATTTCTCGACGCACTGCCGTTGAATCTGACCGACAACACCCGGCGTCTGTTTCGGCTGCGGTCAGCGGCCTGACCGATCCTGGCGCCATAGCAGCCAGCATCTTGGAGGATAACTGACAAATTGACGACGATCACGATGCTTGAGTGGGTGCAAGAGGACCTCAAGCGAGTCGAACAGAAGATGCGCGAAGGAGCTACTGCACATCATGAGCAACTGGGTGCGGTACTCGACTATTTGCTGAGTGGCGGCGGGAAGCGGTTACGCCCGGCTTTGGTCTTGATGGTCACTCGTTTTAGCTCACCCGATTATGAGAAGGCAGTCGCTCTGGCGGCAGCGGTGGAGATGCTCCATACAGCGACTTTGGTCCACGACGACGTGGTGGATAACTCGCTCGTGCGACGAGGCAATCCTACCTTAAACGCCACCTGGTCCCAGGGAGCAACAGTCCTGATGGGGGATTACCTGTTTGCCCGGGCGGCCAATCTCGCCGCGGAAACAGAGAATGTGCGGATTATTTCCATCTTTTCCGATACTTTGACGGTTATTTGCAGCGGTGAGTTGGAACAAATCTTCGGCAGGGTTGGCCGTGCTCCAACGCTGGATGAATATCATCGGCGCATTTACGCCAAAACTGCGTCTCTCTTTGCCGCTGGCGCGGAGACTGGCGCCATCCTGGGCGGCCTGCCGGAATCACAGGTCCAGGCCCTGAGGGACTATGGGCACTATTTGGGTACGGCCTTTCAGATTATTGACGACGTGCTGGATTTCACCGGTGACCAGGCCAGTCTGGGCAAGCCAGTGGCTAACGACCTGCGGCATGGTATCATCACTCTGCCTGCTATCTTGTTCCTGGAGCATCAGCCCGGCCATCCAATCATTGAGAGGATACTGGCCCACGACACGTTGGATGATGCGGAGATTATGGGAGTGGTGGACGAGATTTGCGCTTCGGGTGCAGTCGATGCTGCCGTTGATGAGGCACGGCGCTTCGCCGCCCAGGCCAGCGAGACATTGGCTATCTTGCCTGATCATCAATCCCGCCGGGCCTTACTTGACCTGGCACAATTTGTCGTTGATCGTTCAGTGTAACCGTGGACCTCTCCATTGTCATCGTCAATTGGAATGTGCAGAAGTTACTGCAGCGTTGCCTTTTGTCGCTAAGCAGGGGCGAGGCAACTGTCGCCCCTACGCCAGCAGTGGCTCAACCTGAGCTGGCTTATGAGGTCATTGTGGTAGACTGCGCTTCGTCCGATGGCAGTGCCGAGATGGTGCGGCGTGAGTTTCCCTGGGTCCGGCTGATCGCCAGCGACGAGAATCTGGGCTATGCCCGGGGCAACAACCTGGGACTGACCGAGGCTACCGGTCATTACTTGTTGATCTTGAACCCTGACACGGAGATTGTGGACGATGCCCTGGCGACGATGACGCGTTACCTGGACGCCTATCCGGCGGTGGGAGCCCTCGGACCCCAGCTTCGTTTCCCAGATGGGACTCTCCAATCATCCCGACGCCGTTTTCCCTCCCTGGCCACCGCCTTTTGCGAAAGTACCTTGCTCCATCAGTGGTTCCCCAACAATCGCACTGCCCGGCGCTATCACCTGGCAGATCGCCCGGCCGACGTGACCCAGCCGGTGGACTGGCTGGTGGGCGCGGCCCTGATGATCCGGCGCGAAGCATGGCAACAGGTCGGCCCTCTGGACGAGGGCTTCTTTATGTACTTTGAGGAATTGGATTGGTGCCGGCGTTGCCGGGCGGCTGGCTGGGAGATTCATTACTTGCCAGCGGCGCAAATCACCCACTACGAAGGGAAAAGCAGCGAACAGGTGATCGCGGCGCGAACCATTCGCTTTCAGAGCAGCAAGATTCGCTACTATCGCAAGTATTACGGCCTGGGCTGGGCACTGGGCATCCGGCTCTTTTTGTTGGGGACGTTTGCCTTTCAACTATCCCAGGAATGGCTGAAGTGGCTGGTTGGGCACAAGCGAGAGTTGCGCCAGAAGCGGGTGGCAGCTTATTGGCAGGTGCTCCGGTCCGGGTTGGCAGCGGATAGGTAGCGGGTAAAGATGAAGGTCTGCTTCCTTACTGGCGAATACCCCCCGATGCAAGGGGGTGTGGCCGACCACACGGCCCATCTGGCCCGGCATCTCATTGAATTAGAGGTGGAGGTCCGCATCCTCACGTCATACAAATGTCAAATTGACGAATCAGCCAATCGACAACCAATCTCTAATACCCAATACCCCCTGGCCTACCCCCCAGCCCGTCCTGGCCGGGCCAAGGGGCAGGCAATCTCTAATATCCCATCTCCCACTGTGTATCCCATCATCACCACCTGGGGCCTGGGCTGCTGGCGCCAGATCAATCGCTTTCTGAAAGAGCATCGCCCTGACGTGCTTCACATCCAATACCAGGCAGCCGCTTTTGACCTGGGCGGTTGGGTCAATTGGCTGCCGTGGTGGTTGCGCCGACGGCAGGCCCGACCGCGCCTTGTCGTTACCTTTCACGATTTGCGGGTGCCCTATCTTTTCCCCAAGGCAGGCCCGTTGCGTTGGCGCAGCATCCTGGCCCTGGCCCGTTATTCGGATGCGGTCATTGTCACCAATGTGGAAGACGAACAAATATTGGGGAAAGCGACCCTCATCCCCCTTGGCAGCAACGTGGAACCACAGCCGCCCGCCGACTACGACCGGGAACGCTGGCGTGCCCGGCTGGGGATAACCGAAGGTGTGTTGTTGCTGGCTTATTTTGGCTTTCTCAACGAGAGCAAGGGCGGTGAAGACCTGGTTCTGGCGCTGGATCGTTTGGTGCGCCGGGGATACGATGCGCGCTTGCTGATGGTCGGTGGACAGGTGGGAGATGTGGACCCTACCAACCGCGCCTACGCCGACTGGGTGCGGTCGCTCGTCCAGGAGCATGGCCTGGCGGAGCGTGTGTATTGGACCGGCTATACATCGCCGGAGGAGGTGTCGGCCAACATTTTGGCGGCTGACGTGGTGGTCATGCCCTACCGGGACGGGGCCTCCTTCCGGCGTACCACATTCATCGCTGCCTTACGCCACGCTTGCCCGGTAGTGACTACGCATCCGACCATCTCGCTGGCCGAGCTGTGCGACGGAGACAATGTGCTCCTCGTCCCCCCACGCGACACAGAGGCGCTGGTGCGGGCCATAGCCCGCTTGGCTGACGACACAGAGTTGCGGTCGCGCCTGTCCCAGGGTGCCCAGGCGCTGGGACGGCGGTTTGATTGGCCGCTGATCACGCGGCAGACGGCTGCTGTGTATCAATTCTCTGCCGGGTAGTCATATATCAGAGGCGTTGAAGTTGATATTCAAATCGCTGTCACGTATTGTGCATCATGCGTGCAAACATTGGCCAGCCACTATCATGATCCTGCTTTTTGTGGTGCTGGGCCTGATTTACAGCGTCGTCACGCCCGTTTTTGAGATGTCGGACGAAACGCGGCACTACGCCGTTGTCAAATTTATGGCAGATGAGC
>CAYTNQ010000136.1:0-11879 GCA_964439175.1 uncultured Anaerolineales bacterium
CTCGTCGCCAGGCTTCGACCAGAGCCACCAATCCCACAAAGGGGATCAGGAAAAAAGTAGGCGATTTGCTGAGCCAGGCCAGCCCGGCCAGCGCCCCGGAAACAATTAGAGATTGGGGATTGGGGATTGGAGATTGGAGAAAGGCCAGGAGCGAAAGGCCTACGAATAGCCCGGCGGGCGCGTCGTGTCCCAGCACTCGCGAAAGAGCGATGAAATGTGGGTCAAAGGCGAGCAATAGGGCCAACAACAGAGCCATTCGTCTTGTCGTCAGCCGGGAAGCCAGGTAGTAAAAGGCTACCACACCGGCCGAGGTGAGCAGCACCACTGGCCAACGTACGGCTATCAGCACATCTATATCGGCGCGAAATTCCGGCAGCGAGGCCAGCCAGTCGGCGAAAGGAACTCCCAACGCGGCCCGATGTAGCCCGTAGTAAACTGCCAGCCCCAGGGAGCCAAGCCAGGTGGTAGTGACGGCAGGGGTCAGGTTGACCACCGTACCCGCCAGGTCACCACGCAGCAGCGCGCCCAAAAACTGCGCCGAGCGGTAGACCCACTTGGCCTCGTCGGCAGTGGCAAAAACGCCCAGGCCAACGGCACGGGGAAGTAACGCCGCCAGGAAAAGGCCGAGGCTGATCGCAACCCCGGCACTTGGCTTTGGCGGATGTTCCCCCTGAATCTGGTGTGTCACTTGACTAATTTCCCTCTTTTAGGCAGCAATACAGATTTTCTACAAAAGCACTTGACAAAGAAACATTCGTTCGGTATAATATGGCCAAATTAGCTAATTTAGACATTTTTCGAGAGGATGGAATGGTCATAAAAAGCATCAGTTCAACTCAGGCCAAGAACAATTTTGGCCAAGTCTTGGATGACGTCACTCATAACGACGCTCGCTACGTCATCAAACGCCACGATGTACCGCAGGCCATTGTGCTCAGCTTTGACGATTTTGCTTACGTGTTGAATGACGAGGACGAACGACATCAGATGGATACAATCCTGAAAGAGATTCGTCCCGAATATCGTCTAGGGCAAGTTATTACTGTCTCAATAGCTGACTCAGAATAACATTCCTGAGAGAGCGACAACCAAATGACGCTAGGAAAGCACCTTCAATACAGGCAAGCAAAGCAGCTAAGTCTATTTCAGATAGAAGCGGAATCTCATTCCTTACCGCAGGATAACGGTAGTTCAGCTTTCAATGACCCTGCATTTGGCCATAACAAAACGTTGCCTGTCCATCGCTGGGTGCCGTGGATTGCCGGGTTCTCAAGTGATTTCGTTAGAGATGCTTTACAGAGATACCTGGCTGACAAGGGCACTGTTCTAGACCCATTTTCTGGTGTAGGCACTACCTTGGTAGAAGCTATTCTGCTCGGTCATCAGGCAATAGGGTTTGAGATTAACCCATATGCTGCTCTAGCCTGCCGGATAAAGACGAGCGCCCATCAAATTAAAGTTGAAACATTATATGACAAGATTTCAAGCCTTCGGACCTTCTGTAACGAGAAAATCCTGTCGGATTACACACCAAAAAGTATCTCCCCCAAAGGATTCAAGACACGAGCTGAGTTTTATAGTCCCCAGGTGCTACGCAAAGTCTTAATCCTTCAGGATTTCATTAGCACCATTCAAGATTCCAATTTGCAGGATCTGTTCAAACTAGCCTTTGCAGCAACAATGGTACAATACTCCAACTATTCCTATGAGCCCAGTTTGGGCAGACGAGTCAGTGCTGGGAAGGAAGTTATCCAGGACTTTCCGGTAGTCCAGACTGTCTCGAAGAAGCTAATTGAGATAACCGAAGACATTGCCTGGTTTCAAGCTCATCTTCCCGAAGGGCAACCAAATGCACAGATCATCAACGACTCTTTCTTTCATCATCAGGCCTATTTGTTGCCTTCGTCAGTCGATTTAATCGTCACCTCACCACCTTATTTGAATAATTATCATTACAACCGAAACACACGTCCCCAACTATACTGGTTGGGGTACGTTAAATGTCCTCAAGACCTGAAGCCTTTTGAGAAGGCAAATTTTGGCAAATATTGGCAGACTGTCCGTGAACGAGAATATTTGGGACTGGACTTTTCTCTGCCAGATAGTGACATCGAGGAACGTTTGCAAACTCTAAGGAATCTCCATACCGAGAAAGGAATTTACGGCGGCAAAGGGTGGGCCAACTATGCCGTCTCATACTTCAACGATTGCCACAAATTCGTAACAGGGGTTGAGTCTGTTCTCAAACCAGGCGGAACAGCATTAATTGTCATTGGAAACAGCATCTTACAAGGTGTCCAGATCCCTACAGACCGATATCTGGGTGAGATCGCCGAGTCTGTTGGGCTCGAACTGATCAGAATTGAGATACCACGGGCAACCCGCATTGGGAATAGCATCATTCAATCGGACGTGCGAGTAGCGAAGGCCAAAGACTCACACCAGCTATACGAAGCTGTCGTAGAATTGAGAAAGAGATGATTATGCTAAAAACTGCCGGATTCTGGTTATTATGTCATCTAAAATCGGCGATTCTCCAGTAAGCCGCTCTGCCCATAGCCTGCCGGGATGCAAGACATCCCATTCTGAGCGTGCCTGATTATATCGTCCTGCACCAGGATCGTGATTGCCAAAACCGTCTACGACAGTATTCCAAAGTGGTCTGTAGCGCCTGATTAGTTCAGCCTCTACAGGGACAACCAGGTCACTTTCAATCCCCCGCAGGATCATGAAGCGGCACAGAAAATCGTCAACCTGCAAATTGGCCCCTCGTTGTATACTTCTTGTATGCTCCCGCAGTCTCTGATATAGATCTGGAGTTTCTGATTCCCTCACTCTTGCTGTTCGCCATCCCGGTGGCACAGCTTTACCAATGTAGATTGGTTGGACGCATCTGTCTCGATTTATACTGGCGATCTTGGCATATAATTCGTAACTGCCGACATAATACAGACCATATACCCCGGCGCCAATGAATCGACTGGGTAACAGTAATCTATACACAGGAGTTTCATTGAAAAATCGAATCGTGTCATCCACCACACTTTCGAACTGAGGTGAATGAAAGACGTGTAACTCGTAATCTAAATCCAACATCGCTCTCCCATAACTATGAAATGTAGGCCATATAGCTTAACTCAGGATTCGCCCTTGCCAGTGTATTCTACCATCACCCATAACGCTCGGCAAACGTCATTTCACTCGCACTGAGCCCAGCGATCTCTCGGTATCACCATCCACAACCAGTGGCACCAACGTCTCAGGATGATAGACCACCACCCGCAGTTCGTACTCCCCCGGCGGCACAGGTGGCAGCAAGTAATATTCGTTGACGGTTTCCGGCGGCCAGAGGCTGGTGCCTTGATGCCAGTTGTGGCGCAGAAAACGGTCTTTTTGAGCCACGACGCTCCCGTCCGGCCCCACCAGTCGCAGCGAGGCTTTGTAATCCACATCCATCACCGCCAGCGGAGCCCAACGCAAGGCCACGGCCACGGTCTCTCCCACCGCCGACGTATTTACCGCTTCCAGCCGTAGCGTACTGCCGAAGGTAGCCTCCACCTCCCGCTTGATGGCCGGCAGCGCAAACGTGGTATGGTCCGAGGGCAACACCCACGTCTCGACGCGATAGACCGGATGCGTCTCCTCCTCCACCAATCGAGCGGTCGTCGCCAGTAGGAATGCCACCACCTCGCGCTCGTCAGCGGCGGCGTGCTTATCTTGTAGCCACCTGACTACACGAAGAGCCCGGCGCCCAGCGGCAGCTTGCGTCAACCGAGCAGCGGCAGTCGTTTCGTCTACCGGCAAGTAATAATAGGGGGTATCGCCCCGATGTAAAAAGTCCAACGTATAGTGACGCGCCTCGTGCCCGGCGCGCAGGTCCATGGGGATGACGTAAGCTACAGACGGATCTGTCTCGGCCGCCATCTGTTCCGCCAGTTCGACAGCATACACGTCGTAGGCCATATAGAGCTCAGGCAACCTCGCCCAACGGACAAAGTAATCTCGCGCCGTCACCAGGCCGATAGGGAGGAAGATTAAGATGAGCCAACTGCTGATTCGCTGATTCGCTGACTCGCTGACTCGCCGACTCGCTGACTCGCTGACTCGCCGACTCGCCGACTCGCTGATTCGCCGACTCGCTGACTCGCTAACTCGAGATATGAAATCTGCGACTTGTGCCAACCCCACCCCCACCAATATATACGTGGCCGGCGCGGTGCCGATGAGGCGCAGGTAATGCGGCGCGCCCTCGGGAGCCAGGATACCGGGCAGAAGCAGCACCGGCCACCAGCAGAGGAGGAAGAGATAGGGAGTAGGGAATAAGGAGTAGGGAGTAGGGAGTAAGGAGTAGCCTGTAGGTCCCTTTCGGGGAGGAGTAGGAGGATGAGTAGGGGATGGGGAGATTGCAGACAGACTACTGGTTGCATCGTGCCTTTTGGGTACATCCGCGTGCCTGTTAGATACATGACGAACGATGCGCCAGATGGAAACGACCACGCCGAGCCAAAAGAGCGGCGCCAACACCAGGCCCAGCATCGGCCGGCCGGGAAGGTTGCCCATTGGGTTAGGGTCACCGGTGAGGCCGGCAAAGGCCCCCAGGGTAACCAGGATAGTGTGGAGGAATGTACCCCACAAATCGCCCTGGTTCCACGCCGGGTCAAAAATGGAGACTGTCCCAGCCCGTTCGAAAAAAGCCCCGGGGTGCCAGGCGAAGAAGAGAGCCAGCGGCGAAAAGACCAGCAAGGCGACAGTCACTGAAAGAGCCAGCCCCCAGAAACGGCGGGCTACCAACGGGCGCTCACGCCGGAGTCGCGCCAGGAGCGCTTCGACAGCAAAAAAGAGGACCAACGCTACCGGTACGAAACGCCCAGACGGGTAGGTATAGAGCCCAAGTCCAATTAAGAACCCTGCCCCAGCAAAGTGGCGCCAGCGCCCAGCCCGTCCCCCCAGGGGACCGACACTTCGCAACGCCCGCCACAACCAAGCCAGCGCCAATGCTTCGACAGCCGGCATGGCCAATGCCCGGAAGGCGACCCGACTATAAGCCACGTGCCAGAAGGCAGTTGCCAGGCCCAAAGCAGCGAGGAGTGGAAGGTTGGAAGGTTGGAAGGTTGGAAGGTTGGAAGGTTTGGCAAACAACTCCCAGGCCAGCCAGTAGGTGCCGGCCACGGTAATGAGCCCCATGGTAGCCGCGTAGAGGCGCAAAGCCAGACGAGTTGGGCCGAAAAGCCAGAAAAGGGGTTGCAACAGGTATGCAATCAACGGCTCTTTGCCACCACCGATGGGCCACCATAGAAGGTACTGCCCGTGAGCGACATCCAGAGCGGCGACACCATTGCCGGCTTCGTCAAAGCTGAGGCCGGGGGGGAGCGATGCAAGCCCAAGGTAGCGTAGCAAGGCCGCCACGGCCACTGCCAGAAGTAACCCACCTCCCGGCCCGCTCAGCCAACGGCGCAGAGAGGTCATGGAGATGCCTCTTCCAACGTCAACGTTGTCACCGTCAACGGTTCATTGAGGGCAGTCTCCGTGGCTGCGTCATAAATGACCACCTGCAGCGCATACTCGCCCCACACCACGCTGGCAGGCAAAGCCAGGGAATGAATATCACGCACGTAATCTCCCGGTCGCCACTGGCTGGTGGGCAACAGGCCACCGACAGGCCAACCATCGTGCTGGGCCACCCATGTGCCATCCGGGGCCACCAGCCGCACACTGATAGTGTAATCAGTAGTCGTCGGCGCCAATGCGTGCCAATAAAGGACGACCTCGAGACTCGAGACGGGAGATTCAGGCTTTGAGATTTGGTATCCTGCCAGCCGCAATTGATCGCCAAAGCCGATGTTGGCAAGCGTAGCGTCGGATGGGACGCCGGTAGTGATGAATTTGGGGCCGGGATAAATCCAGGCGTAGGGCACGCCATGGACATATACTGTGTGCTCCGCTTCCATCGCCTGAAAGTAATGCACGATCTCGGGGCTGGGAGCCAATCGCTGCACCTGGGACACATACAGCACCACGCAATCGGCGCGCAAGGCCACGTCGTTGGTATAGAAATTCTCACCCTTTCCCCGAAAGTAGGGCAGAAAAGTCTGCGCCGGGACTGCCGCCACATACAACTGATCCGCGTCTGGACGCTGATTGAGATAGGCCGCAGCCTGCTCCATGCCCTCTCCCCAACCGACCAGGGTCGTCTCAAGAGCACGCGGCAGCCCGCCCAACAGCGGGTCGAAGTAGGCCAGGTAATAAGGATAAGTGGTGAGAGTAGGGAGGGCGTGAATGATCAGAAGCAGAAAGGGCAGTGTAATGCGTACGGCGTATTGCGTGTTGCGTGTTGCGTGTTGCGTGTCTGTCCATTTGCTGACCCACCGACTGGCTGACCTGCTGATCTCTACAAAGGCAAAGGCAGCCAGCAGATCCAGGAAAGGGAAGATAGGCAACAGGTAGCGATCTTGCTTTTTGGGGCTGAGGTCCCCAAACAGGAGCAAGGCGACGATGAAGACCCAGAACCAGGCAGCGGCCATGAAGTGCCCCGGCGAAGCATCTCTTTGTCCATCGGTCTTCCACTCCACCCGCCTCCCAATTCCCCAATCTACCCGTCTACCGACTTTCCAATTTACCAATCTACCAATTAGCATTAAACCACTCGCCAGCGCTCCGATCAGCATAATAGGCGTCAGCCGCAAGGAGACAACATAGGGATAGAACCAGGGACCGGGGTTCAGCGTCGGCTGACCCATGAAGAAGACCAGGTGTCCTTCTTCCACCTTGCCAAAAGTTTCATTGAGCATACGGACGATGGTGCCAACAGGGTCTACCCACATCGCAGGCCAGAGCGCCACAAAAAGAAGGGCGGCCACACCTCCCCATAGCACCAGATCTGTCAGCCGCGTCGCCAACCGCCGGTCCAGTGGGCGCATGCGCCAGCCTTTTCCTGCTTGCGAATCCCCCCCGGGGAAAGAGAACCTGGGGGCAATCAGCCAATCCCCTACGCCGACCATAATGACAAAGAGAAGCATAAACGGGCCCGGTGCTTTAGTTAACGCTGCCAGGGCACCCATCAACGCCGATAAGATCAGCCATCGCCGCCCTCCCTCAGCCTGTCGCTTTTCCGCCCCAGGCACTTCGCCGGCAGCACACAGCGAGGTTGCTTGCAGGTAGATGAGGAAAGCCAGCGCCGACAGCCCCATAAAGACTGTCACGGGCGCGTCGCCGTGGGCGACACGGGAGTGCGCCATGAAGAAGGGGTCAAAAGCGATGAACAGCGCGCCGAGCAATGCCACCCGGTGACCCACCAGTCGCCGCGCCAGCAAGTAAAACCCGGCCACGCCGAATGCCGCCAGCAATACGTAAGGCAAGCGGGCGGCCAGAATCAGATCCAGGATATTACGCTGAACATAGGCTTCGAATGGCTGCGCCGTCACCCCCGTGATACGAGCCAGCAGCCACTGAGTTCCCAGTCCCAACCCGTTCAGCCAGCTTATCGTCACGCCGGGGTAGAAGTGCCAGTACGTTCCTTGAAAATCGCCGCGCAGCAAGGCGCCGCTCACCTCGGCCGCCTCTTGCACAAAAAAAGGCTCGTCGGTGGTGAGAAACAAACGCAGAGCGGGCAAGCGCGGGGCCAGCGCCAGCAGAAAGAGTAGAACGGCCCATCCTGTCGGGGAGAGAATAGACTTACGGCCTGCTTGCACTCGCTCGTGCCTCCCGGTGGTCAGGTACGGTGCAGGCACAGGTGAATGTTTCATGGGACCGACACTGTCTCCAGAATCACCGCGTTTTCTCCACTCTGGTCGGCCACCACCGGCGCCCGTTCAAATGTGTCGGGATCATATAAACCGACCAGCAACCGATACGTGCCGGAAGGTAACTCCTGAGGCAACGTCAAATCAGCGGTATCTCGCAGCCACTCGTTTTGATCTCTAAGCTGCGCCATGATCGAACTGGTGAGAAAACCTTCAAGTATATAGTGGTCCGCCTGAGCAACTATCTGATCCTGCTCATTTCTTAACTGAACGAAGACTTTGTAAACTCTTGTAAATTGGCCCGTCAGCGGTCGCCAGTACAGACCTAGTTGAACGGTTCCATCCGGGGCAATCGCGCCCAAATCCAAACTGTATCCTCCCAGTTCAATCAAGTCACCAAAGTCGGCGGTCACGGTGGTAGACGGCTCCACCGGCACAGGCTGGGAGTACGGTTGGCTCAGAAAAACGAGCACTTCCCCAGCCCGATAGACCACATCCATCTGGGCAAATATTTGCTGGGTGAAAAGCGGCTCGTACCGGCTGAAGAGGCGACTGGTATCAACTACGAACCAGAGCCTGCCCTCTTCAGAAAGTACCTGGTCGAGAGTATCTACCGAATCGATTAATTGGGAACCAACATACCGGTCTACGAGTTCCTCCGACTCGTCATCTACGAGCACGCGCGCTGTCCCCTGAGTCGCATAATAATCAGATCGGCCCAGATATAAAAAGGAAGCTGAAGGGTGGACGGTCATTACCCGATCCCCCTGCTGCCAACGCTCCTTCACCCACATAAAAGCCGTATCATAACCACCCGTTCCCTGGATATTGGCCGCAGCGATCGCCGGGCTGCCCCACAAGCCCAAGATGCCCATGATTCCCAACAGGGTTCCCACGAGGGCTAACGGTTCGGCATGTTTTCGAAAGAGAGCAGTCACAGGTTCACCCAGGCGGGCCAAGCCATCGGCGGCCAGAAGCAAGAATGGTGCCTGGCATAGAATAAATAAATAACGCGTTTTTCGCCAGGTGTGAGTTAAGGCCAGGCCCAGTTCGGCAATGGTCAGCCAAAAGACCAGACCTAGAAAAAGGGTAGCCAGGTCACGCCGGGTAAACTGTCCCCGAACGATTGAAACCAGGGCGCTCAGAAAAGCCAGTCCCCCCAAGACACTCAATGGCCAATAAGTCGACGATGTGTAATAATAAAAGAAATCATCCACACGCTGCCAGCTTAGCCCAGGCTCCAGGAATTTCATGAGGACTCCTATGACACCGCCTCCCCCACCGCCAGCGTCGGCGGTTTCAGGGGATAAAAAAGGGATCTGCCCTACAACGCTGAATCCAACTCCCAACGCCACCAGCAACAGCCCAATCAGAATCTCAAGGCGGACAGATTTTTGCCGGTACCAATTCAGGTTAAATTTCTTGTGGCCCAGCCTCACTGAAATCATCACTGCCAGTATCCATATAGGTAAAATGACGACAGAGACCGAGTGAGTTAATGTTGCCCCCAGATAACAGACCACAGCCGCCAGCCGATAGCGACGATGCGGGTTAAGAAAAGTCCCCTGCGCCAGGAAATAGAGTGCCAACAACATCAAGAATCCCGCCAAGGCATACATTCGCACCCGGGCGGACCATAGAATCATCATTACGTCCAATGCGGCCAACGTCAGGGCAAACAGACCAGCCGCCTGAGATTTGAACAACTTCGAGCCCACGAGATAGAAACCGGCAACAGTTATCATGCCAATCAGCAATGAGGGCCAGCGTGCTATCTCCTCACTAAACCCCAGCAAGCGAAGGAAGGGCGCTACCAAATAAGAAAGCAAGAGCCCATGATCGTACAACAGACCGGAAGGCAAGATAGGCGCGCCTTTTTCAGCGGTCATCTGCGCAGCAAGCATACTGATGTATTCGTCAATGTGGAATACTCTCGCCAGCAGGTGTTCAAAACGTAGAATGAAGGCCACCAGAAACAGCGATAAGATCAACCAATATCTAAACCCGGCCTGCATTGAACCCTGCTGCGTCTTCATCTTCATCGTTCACTTGACTCCACTATGATAGCTTCATCCAGGATCAGGGCGTTTTCGCCGCTTGAGTCATTTTCAAGCGTTAGGCGCGTCATCGTATCCAGCCGATAGAGTCCGATGTATAAAGAATATGGTCCGGCTGCCAGATCAAGAGGCAGATCGACCTCCAATGGTTGGGCGACTGTTTCTCCTACCTGCCATTGGCTGGTAGGATACATCCCGCCGAAGGGCTGACTATCGGTCTGGGTCACATTTATCCCCTGTTCATTGCGCACATGGACGAAGATAGTGTAATCTGCATCCACTGGTGCCAGAGCTTGCCAGAAGAGAGTGACCTGGAGGCTGCTGCCCGGCTCCAGGCAGAGCATTCGTCCAACTGCACAAGGTCCGACTCGTTCTTGTTGATAATCACCTTTTCGAGCCAGGCTATACCCATTGAGGGCAATCATATCGCCGAAGCGGGCATCCAGCGGCACATCTGGGTCAGCGGGAACAGGGGTTCCATCAGGGCGGGTCAGGTAAACAAGTGCCTCATCCTGAGACCATACCTTCGTCATCCGGCTATTCAGGATTGCCAGCCAGTCACCGCGGTAGTAGACCGGCAAGCGGATGGTATCTACCACGAACCAGACTCGCGCATGCGCATTCAACACCCGATTGAATTCAGGTGCGGTGCCGACCCAGGGCACACCCAGCCAGCGATCCACCGGTTGAGTGTCGGCATTCAGCAAGAACTGCCTGGCATCTTCCTGAATGGCGAATCTGTAGGCCCCCACCGAGGAATAATCGGCGGGCCCTAAATATAAGCCAGCGGCGCTGGTATTCATCGTCAGCAGCACGTCGCCCGGCTGCCAGCGGTCCGCCACGTACCGAAAGGCTTCCTCGTAGGCCGGTTCCGGGGTACGATAGGCAATGCGCAGGTCCGGCACCAGAAGTCCAGCCTGCACGAGGACGAAGGCAAACAGCGCCACTGAAACTTGAAACTTGGATCTTGAGATTAGAGATTGCCTGCCCCGGCGGGTAGGCCAGGGGAGATTAGCGATCTGCCCGAGGCCACCGGCCACAATGAGATAGAACAAAGGCAACGCCAGCACCAGGTAACGGGGATTGCGCCGCCAGTCCTGGAGCAGGGTGACCATCACTAAGACGGTTAACCCAAAGACGAGCCAAAGATAGAGAAAGGAGTGGGGATCTCTTGAGTTACCGACCCGCACCTGCGGCACAGGTGTTTGCTGATTCGCTGACTCGCTGATTCGCTGATTCGCTGATTTACGAACACTGAGCCAAACAGCCAGTGATACAAGACCTCCAGCCAGCGCGATGAACGTCAGCCAGAGATGATGTGGGACACCGAACTGGCGAGCCAGGAATCTGAGGGTGCTTTCGCCATCCAACGCCAGACCAGCCTGATAGGTGATAGTGCCAACCATCTCCATCAATAGATTGCCTAGGCCGTTATCACTGAGAGGGGCAGCGCCCAGCGGCTGTCCCAACCGTTTGACCAGCAGGCCCAACCCGACTACCACGGCCAGTCCGCCCCCCTCGGCCAACACAGCAGGCCGAAAGAACCAGGGACGCGCACCGTTGGGGCGTGTCAGCCAGCCAACGACCAACGCACCAATGAGCAGTGGCGGGATTAAAATTATCGAGCCAAGCTGAGTTAGCAACACTGCGAGCAGCGTAAACAATGCCAGCCACCGCAGGCGTGGGCGGCCTTCCCCCAAGCTCCCCTCATAGACCAGGAAGGCCAGCAGTAACACCAGGAGTTGAGCCAGGGCATACATACGGGCCCGCCCACCCCAGACGATCCCCTCTGGACTAAAGGCCAGCAAGGCAGCAGCGACTAACCCGGCCTGAGGCGACAGCCACCGCCGACCGATCCAATAGAGAAAGGGGATGGCTGCCGTGCCGATGAGCAGGCTCGGCAGGCGTGCGACCGCGAACGATGCCTTCTCACTAGCCAGCCCAACGAAGGGAGCATCTAGATAACTGAACAACAGACCATGTTCATAGAAGAGGCCGGAAGGCAGCACTGGCAGGCCCCGCTGCAGGATTGCCCGCGCAGCCAGCACAGTCGTGAATTCATCAATGAAAGGGTGGCTATCCA
>CAYTNQ010000137.1:0-11815 GCA_964439175.1 uncultured Anaerolineales bacterium
GCTCCAGCGCCAACGTGGGCAAGATCGTCAAGTACGAATGGAACTTCGGGGATGGAGCCACCGGCAGCGGGGTCAAGGTCACGCACGCTTATACCAAGGCGGGCAGCTACAAAGTAACCCTGACGGTGACCGACAGCGACGGCGCCACAGCCGTGGTGGGGCACGGCATCCAGATTGAACGACCGCCGTCGCCAGCAACTCCAACAAGACAGGGTTCGTCGAGAAGCTCATCATCTTCGCCGGTAGCCACTCCGCCGCCAAAGCCGGTCAGATCGTCCAATACGAATGGACCATCGGGAAGGGGAGCACCGGCAGCGGGGTCAAGGTCCGCCCCGCACACAAGTAGGCCAGGCGCTAAAAAGCCACGTTAGAGTTTGATGTCCCGTTTCCCGCTCCCTCAGGAGGCAGGGGGTGGCCCATGCCTGATGCGTGCCAGAACGGCCTCGAGATCGGACGCGGACCACATGGCTTCGATCCACCAGGTCGCTCCTGCATCCTCCCAGCTTTTGATGGCTGTAGCCGCCTCGTTCGGATCATCAATAGGGGTTTCTCCCTCGACTACGATGTCGAAGGGCATTGCCTGCGGGCGGTGTGTGTCGATGAAAGCCTTCATCTCACGGATTTCATCTGGTGTCCGAGTCCCGCGGATCTTCCCGTCCTCGCCGATCACAGCGGGGAGCAAGCCGTCATATCGAATGACCCGCCGCATCGATTTCTCACTTGGCCAGGCACCAACTACCCAGATGGGGATGCGGGGTTTCTGGATAGGCGGGGGAGGCGGATAGAAACTCGTTTCCTGGATCTTGTAATGTTTGCCCTGATAGTTGAACGGCTGTCCACGCCAGAGGCCGGTGAGGATGTCGAGGCCCTCGTCGAGAAGTTCCGCTCTGGTCTTTCGGTCTGTGACCTCACCAAAAGCTTCAAATCCGGTATCGATTGCCCCCAGCCCTACAGACAGGATGACGCGTCCGTTGGACAAATTGTCCAGGGTGGCTGCCTCACTTGCCAATTTCCACGGTCGCATCCTTGATAGGGGTGAGAGCATCGTGCCCAGGCGTATGCGTTCCGTGCGCATGGCGGCGGCAGTGAGGCAGACCCACGCGTCAATCCCCCAGACGGGTTCCCAGACGAAGAAACCGTCCCAGCCTGCTATCTCCGCTTCCCACGCGAATTCCGCTGCGGTACGAGCGTCTCCTTTTGGGAGGACAAAGCCACACTTCACGATTCGGTTCCTTTCGCCGCGCTATCTTAATCCTTGCTCCTCTACTTCACGGCCACGACACCGAACGCACGGGGTTGGCTGACTACCCGTGAGAAGCCTACTTCCTGCAGACGCCTTATCACCCCACGCGTAACAGTCCGGCCTGACCGGCTCTCTGGATCACCGATGTAGTGAAACACCCGGCCACCCCGCTGTAACACCCGGTACAATTCCCGGTAAAACTCCCTGCTGTACAGATGCCCAGCCAGCTTCATCGTCGGCGGATCGTGGATAATCCGCGTGAATGTTTCTTCATCAAACTCCTTGACAACCTCGTAGCTGTCACCGATATACTGCGCAATCCTTGGGTTAGCGAATAGCTCGCGCGACCAAGGGTTTACCTGAGCGATTTCCAATACGGCAGGTTCCAGTTCCACCGTGATTACCTGCTTGGCGGTCTTGGCCGCTTCTATCGCCGTGTACCCCAATCCTGTAGCTGTATCCAGGACTTGCCCCACTACCGGCCTTACCGTCTTGACCTTCTCCACGGTGTCCTGGTGCGGATCCGTTCCTTTGATGCGGTGCATTGGAATCCCGGACACTAACATCGTGGGTGCGCCGGGCGTCGGCATCAAGCTGTATAGGCGGTTAGTCAACTCGGAAAACACCACAACCTTGCTCGCCACGTCATTCTCAACCACAAAGCAGTTGTTCTCAGATACGTTGATTTCTTCTATGGCATCCCAACTCAGCAGTTCACCATTTGAGAACCTCACCCCCGCTGGCTCGGCAACCACCTCAACGCTGGTGAGTCCCAAATCGGGCGAGATCTCAATGCGCTCCCTGCCAGCGTCCCGATATTGCACCAGTGGTTTCGTCTGGAAGTGTGAGATGACGATGGGAGATGTCAGCTCATTGGGCGCATTCCGAACTGGCAGCGCGCGAATCTCCGCATCAATCTCCGCGGCAACTTCTTCCGGGTTGTTCAGGTCCATTGGTTGGTTCATCGCTCACGCTCTATGCAAGCGTCCGGAATGCAGTTCTTCTTTAAGGATTGCGTAGAACTCGTCCCTCGCCCCTCGTTCGATCCACGGCTTATGCCCGCAGTTCTCGATCAAGATAAATCGAAAGCTCTTTAGAATAGCAGACAGCGGCTTTTGAACCCCTTCGGCTGGATGAGGGTCGTAGTCGCCGTGGATCGCAACCACCGGACACTGGATGTGTTTTCCAAGCACCAAAAGCTTCCCACTCCTCCTCAGCTCCGCAGCCTCCTTCCACACCGGCTGAAAGACATCTCCCTGAGTGCCAACCGAGTCGAATGCATCTGACCTGGTCCCGGTTGGATCATGTTCGTCAGTTTTTGAAACCAATGCTCCAAGCCGTGCCAGTAACCTGTCCTTGTCTTCGGTCCCGGGATCACCCAAAGCCCTGATGATAGACTCAAACTCTGCTCCTTCTTCCTCACTGAGACGACTCAACCTGGCCTCCTGGAGTCTCGCAACGTATTTCTCTTCATACGGTCCACTTCCAACCAGGATCAGCTTCTTGACGAGGGGCGGATAATGAGCCGTAAGGATGAAACTGAGCCAAGCTCCCCAGGAAAAGCCAATCAAGGTGACGGGAGAGTCTGCACAGGTTTCCAGGACCGTTCTCAACTCCTCGACCTGTCCTTCGAGCGACGTCGCGGTTTGAATCGGTTCCAACACGCCCCAGCCGGATGCCAGTTCTCGTGCTACTGGAGCCATCTCCCCGCCCGCACCGGGCCCGCCGTGAATGACAGCTACGTTAAAGGGCGCCTTTCCATATCTTCTCGGGTTTTTCATATCTAACGGGTCTAATCGCCCGCCAGCATTGGCTCGGGGCGGCGTAGTTCACTATGTGTCAGCAGTACCACTGCCACGAGGATAAGCCCACCGCCCAACAGCGTGATCGGCTTGAGTGTCTCTCCTAACAGCAATGCAGCCAACAAAACAGTCACCACGGGTTCCAACGTGGAGAGCATCGCTGCATTCGTCGGGCCAATGCGTTCCAGGCCGGCGAGGAAGGTCACGACTGGCAGCACAGTCGCGATCAGTACGGTCGAGCCTATGACCGCCCATCCTGCTCCCGTTGCCGGCAGATGCGGTCCCCTGGCAGCCATCAGAAAGCCGGACATAGCACCAGCCGCGGCAAAGATCACGGTAGACGACTGGATGGCCGAGACTTGTTTCATCACCTGGGTACCCACAATGATATACACGGAATAAATCACTGCCGCCGAGATCGCCAGCAGTATGCCCAGGAGCTGACCACCCTCCGGCCCAACCGTGAGCGCCGTGCCTGCCAATGCCAGTCCCAGGGCTAACCTTTTGACGCCAGTAATTCGCTGGCGCAGCAGGATGGCCGATAGGATGGCTACGAATAAAGGATAGAGATACAGCAGCAATGCCACCAGCCCGGCGGATGCATACTTAAGAGCTGTGAAGTATGAGAAAGCCTGGCCGACATAGCCGATGGCACCCATGCCTACAAGCTGGATCAATGCCAGGCCGCGCGGCAGAGACTCGCGACGGGTAACGAGCAGGATGGCCATCAGCACGGCAGACAACGAGAAACGAAGGAACAAGATGGTGAAGGTGTCCATCCCATCTGCATACGCATACCGGCCAAAGATGGCCAGCGTGCCAAACGACGTAGCGGAGACGGCGACCAGGACAATACCGGCCAAAGGATTCATAGGGTCAATCCGGTGCTATTCTTTGGGATGCGGTGCACGAAGACTTCAACATACAGAGAGGTAACATTACACAGAATACCCCTCCAGCAACGAAGATTGCCCCAATTCTACACCAACTTGGTTCGTAGAGCGAGCCGCAATTAAACATCTGGCACAACAAAAATCTGCTTGCGTACGTGCCTGCGCATATACTTGACAAAATCAAGTATTTAGTTGATAATGTCAATATAATTATGGACATATCTGAAAGGAAGACAATAATGGCTAAGACCGACCTATCTCAACGCGTAGAAGCCGTGCGCCGCTTTAATCGGTTCTACACACAGCAGATTGGCGTATTGCAGGAGGGGTTATTGAGAAGCCCGTTCTCGCTGACCGAAGCACGGGTGATCTACGAACTCGCGCACCACGAAAAAACGACGGCGACTGAGCTTGGTAACGAGTTGGGCCTGGATGCCGGCTATCTGAGCCGCATCTTGAGTGGTTTCAAAAAACGCGACCTGATCGACAAACAGCCCTCCAAGAGCGATGGACGGCAAAGCATCTTGTGGTTGACGGAGCAAGGTCAGGAGGCCTTTACCATGCTGAATGCACGCTCGCACAATGAAATCGAGGCGATGCTGAATGAGCTATCCACGGAAGACCAAAAGCGCTTAGTTGAGGCGATGCTTGTCATCGAGGGGTTGCTGGGTGCCCAGCCGGAGCACAAGGTTCCTTATCTCCTCCGTCCTCACCAACCGGGCGATATGGGCTGGGTCGTCCACCGTCACGGCGTGCTGTATGCTGAGGAATACGGTTGGGACGAGCAGTTCGAGGCGCTGGTGGCGGGCATCGTCGCCAAGTTCATTCAGAACTACGATCCGAAGCGGGAGCGCTGCTGGATAGCCGAGAAGGAGGGCGAGAACGTCGGCTCGGTCTTTCTGGTGAAACAGTCGGACACAGTGGCGAAGCTGCGCCTGCTGCTGGTTGAGCCGAAGGCACGGGGGCTGGGTATTGGCACCCGCCTGGTGGACGAATGCATACGATTTGCCCGACGAGCCGGCTACCGGAAGATCACCCTATGGACGAACAACGTGCTGCTGGCTGCCCGGCACATCTACGGAAAAGCTGGCTTTCGCCTGATTCATGAGGAACCGCACCACAGCTTTGGTCATGATTTGGTAGGGGAAACGTGGGAACTGGAGTTATAATACTCGTGCACGCACATCACCTGGTCACACCTGGGGCAGCGGAGGGCCTGGCAGGAATGAATTGGCCTCAGACTTTGTCACCTGCCTGGCTTCCGGCTCGTCTGGAGGTTGCGCAGTGCCCTGAGACTCAATAACTTGCTGGCAGAGAGTTACTTGGGCAGAAACTACTATGGAGACTGGCGCAGTTGTCTGCTACCAACTTAGCTAGTATAATAAATCGTAGTCTTCTACACAACATTGACAAGCCAAAGGCAAGCGTAATGAGTAGCTCTGGCAAACGCTGGACTGTTCAAGGCCGATACGGTAATCCGATTTACCTTACCCAGGAACGGTGGGAACACGTCATTGATAAGACCAACCATCCCGAAATGGAGGATTACGAAGAATACCTGAAAACCACCATAAAAGAAGGACGGCGGCGACAAGAACCACTCAATCCTCGCAAATACCGTTACTATCACCCATTTGATGACTTACCGGATGACGTCAATCATATTGTTGCCATTGTATTGTTTGGTTTTGATGTCGACGAACGGGGACAAACCATATCCGACAACTTCGTTGCCACTGCCTTCTTCAAGCATATTTGGTTAAGGGGTTGAGAGATGGATCAAGAGCCAATTTATTCCTATGATAAAGAAGCCGATGTGCTGTATATCTCCTTTTCTCCTGGAGAGAAGGCGACGACAGCCGTTGAACTGAATGATAATATTCTACTGCGGTTTAACCGTGCTGAAAAGCGTGCCATTGGTCTGACTCTGATGGATTTTTCAGTGTTGGTGCAATTAACCAACCTGGGACCGCGTAGCTTCCCACTGAGTGGGTTGGATGAACTGGAACCTGATTGGCAGGACACGGTCATAGAAATCATCACCCACCCCCCAGTAAGCCAGATTTTGAAAGTCTCGGTCTATACCCCTTCATTGACCGATACCGTACCAGTTGCCCTCGTAGAGAGGCCACCAATTCCGCTGGCGGTCTGACGCTTCAAAACACAAGCTTTACTCCGTCCAATGCCCCTCACAGTCGAGGGGTTTCTTGTTTCTGGTGAACGGTGATAGGTTCCTGGTCGTGCCGAATGAGCTTGATGCCAGCTTCTTCCTTTTTCTCCTTCGACCGTATCAAAGCGATAGGTCAGAGTTTGGCCAGTGGGACAACGGTAGGTGTCGGTGTCGGGATCATAGACAAACTGCTCTTTACCAAACAAGCCCAGCTTGGCATTAGCCGAAGTGTCAGGCCAGAGCACATAAGGTTCGATCCCGGCCTCCAGACAGGCTTTCAACTCTTTGCCGTGGGCATAGCCCATATCAGTCACCGCCTTGATTTGCCTGACATCTAGCGTTTCTTTGGCCTCCACCCCCGTGCGGCTAAGTTGATCTCGGTCGGTGATGTCATTGGTGACATCCTGAGCCACAATCAGGTGATGTTTGCTGTCTACCGCCGTTTGGACGTTGCAGGCCACCGGGGCTTTGGGGCATAACCCGGCTTTCGGGATCGGCCAGGGAGCAGAATAAGTTGGTGGCGGGCGATGCCTTCAATATATCTCATTGGGTCTACCTCCAGCAGGTAGACCCATTAAGACCTTACCTATGACTTACGTCAAGTACTTTTTACATAGTCTGGCGATTTGTTAGGCTACCTTTACCGATGGATAAGACGGCTTCTGTCACAGGCCCTCAAGAATCCGGCGATTTCTTTTTGCTCCATCCAAATTCGGGTCCTTCCATACTGGTAGCGACTCTAATTGGTGTATGTAGTCGCTTGGAAGCAAGTTTTGTTTTGCTCCTTCCACTACAAAATCTCTGTACCAACCATACGGCCGCAGTGAGTCGTCTATATAATCAGCGTCCGCCACATAAGTGTAAGCAGTCAAGTCTCCATCAAGGTCAATCAATTTCACTTCCTTCTGACTGTACCCTCTCCCTAAGCCCTCGGCTCTGTCTAAAGCGGGCTTTTCCGCCTTATCAATCTGAAAAATGACTCCATATATCTCGTCTTCAGGATTGCCGGTTTCAAAGGCATTGCATTTTCCAGAACCATCAACGCTGCGCTTATGAAACTTGAGCGCGTGCCCGGGCAACTTTGCAGCCGTGATTAGGCTCGCAGACGGAACGCGTTCTCTCAGACGCTCCAGAAGCATGTTAGAGCCATACGCAAAGTAGTTACTCATTAAATACTCCTTCCCGCTGTATTGTTCTATTTGCCTGGTCTAATGATATTTCCGGCTGTTTTATTCTCAACCTGAACAACTTTGTCCTTCCCACCAGCTAAGTTATTCCCCTGGCGTTGGAGTGTACTTTGTTTTATTCTCAACCTGAACAACTTTGTCCTTCCCACCCCACGTGCGCTTCATAAACACTACCAGGAAATCTCCACCTGCGATTGTGAAGTCTGATGTACACAATGTAAATCCGACTTCAACAATCGAGCCGTCCACTTGTTGTAAACGAATAATCCAATCGAACCACTGGGACCAAACGGCACTATCAACGTTACATTGCCCCCAAACAGCTTCACCGTTGAGGCACTCGTACTCTTGCGTGCAACGCGGGCACCGAAGTGTTGTTGGAGTATACAAAACGATTGGCGTCATATTGCGTGAATCACATTTTGGACAGATCCAAGCAAGATTGCTGTACTGTAGCCCAGCTTCTTCAGTTTCAGCAACTCTGGTTCTGAAGCTAGATTCCGGCGAGCCGGCTTCAGTGGACGCCAGCAACGTAGATGTCTTCTTTGGCTGAGTGGTTTCCATGGATTTTAAACGTTCCAACCCCTGAAGTACAATCTGATTCGTTGGATCTGCCTTCAATGTTGCTTGCAGACATTCTTTTCTCTTTGCCATATCTTCGTAACAGGCCGACAGCCAAATCCACGCCATAGCATTATTCGGGTCAGCTTCTAAGATGCGACTCAGTTCTTGGCGGCCTAATTCTTTGTTACCGGACTTTATGGCTTGTATCGCTTGTTGCAGAGGCATTCTTCTCTCCAAATTAAATGATTGTCCAGCTGAGAGTGGTCAAAGACCACTTGAAGCTGTGTCGGTCAGCCTAACGATTTAAGAATTAATGTGGCGCGGCGGAGGCGTAGAGACCTGAGTTGAAAACAGATAATATGTGCAAACGGACTGCGGATAAGAAAATAGGGAGCCGCCACATAATCCTGCGTTGAACTAAGCCGGTGCTAGGAGACGAGGGCCACGTTTGGAATTTAGGTGTACCTCCCCTCTGGGGAAGGGACAAACCAACAGGTAATGGTTCGTCTCAAGCCAGAAACCTAAGACGATCTTAGCGAAGTAGCTGACAGGCCGGGGAACGCCAAGTTGTATCGTTCCGTCGGGAAAGTACAACAGCTCCACAAGCAGCCTCGTGTCCCACAACCGTGGGTTAGATTGGCATGAACTATTCGGCTTGACTACTCCTGGCTGGCAAAAGAGCAGCCCAGCTATCAGGCCGCTCTACTCAGTTCCTCTCTCACGACGCGCCGGAGAATCTCCTCCAACGGTTCTTCTCTTTGCTCGATATATTCTTGTAAAGCATTATTGATCATTGTCTGGTAATTCCCTCCGCCCGACCTATTGGCCTGATCCCGAAACCATGCCAAAATATCGTTGTCTAACCGAATTGTAATGCACGTCTTGCCAGGTGGAATCGGATCTATCGCCCCACGCTTTCCTTGACTGAAGTCATATTCTGCCTTCATAACCTTTCACCCTTCATATTGCTTGCGCTCTCGCTCTGTGGCTTTTGGATCGGGCTTTCGAGAGATCCCATTGGTAGTTCACAGGTTCAATAGTATAATTTCTCCTCAGCCATTATCAAAGGACTCGAATTAATCAACTCAACGCCGCTCACGGCAAACGGTGCAAATGGCAATCGCCCATCTACTGAAGAGCCGGATAACGCGAAGCTGCACTGTCAACAGCAGGACAACAAGTGCCAATAGCGGAATAGTCGCTACCAATAGTAATGACCAGTCGCTTTGGGAGGAATAGCCTGTCAACCGCGGGAACAGTAAAGCGGCAATAAGCAAACTGATGTAGAAGATCGTAGAGAGTAGAATAGTGGCTTGCGTTATGCGGTTAAGTGATCTGAACCCTGCAAGCCCCCTGAACAGCTTTATCCAATGATGATTTGTGGACATCCAATAGACTACACCCACCGAGAACAACAGCACCACAGACCAAAGGGGATAATCTCGCAACAGGAATATGCTTTGCCAGTTTGCTGCGTGGATATTCCCTTGCAGATAGAGAATAATACCGATGATAAGCCAGATGATTGGCACGATTAGCAGTAAATAGAGTAATGCTTGTTTAACACGTTTTTTCCACATTGGCTTCTCCCTGCGTGTAGGTGAGTCAAATGCGCCATCTTGATAGGCGGGCTAACGGCCGATTCGGCGTTAGCCGCCTGCCGACTCTGATAAGACACGCTCCAAAAAACGGAGCGATGGCTGCCTCAGAGCGCACGCATACCCGCCGCCGAAGGTGGGTCGGCTGCACGTCAGGATGGGCGGCCCCGCCCTACCATAGCTTGGACGGCGATATCAGCTTTTTTCTAATTCTGTGAGCATGCGTTGGACTGTCCGAACAAGTTCCTCGATATGGTCTTCACAAACCGAGTACACAATTTCGGCATCAAGGTCGAAGTAATGATGAGTGAGAACATCCCGCATCCCCATGACCCGCTTCCACTCGATCTGCGGATACCCCACTAGCAGTTCCCCTTCCGTCACCTTATCCAGGTTCTTGACGTTTTCGCCAATGGCGATCAGTTGCATGCAAATGGCATCCAGCTTTTCCAACCCTGCCTCGGAGATCACGAAATCCTCGGGTGAGGTAATGGAAGCAAATCGCTTGGCTATGGTCTGGGCGGACCAGAGGATTTGGCGGAGAATTTCCTCGACCAGTTCAACGTCATACATAGACTGCTTCCTGCTCAATCCGCCGTTTCAGGTAAGCGTTCATTCTCTCTCGATAACGCACGACATCCACCGGTTGGTGCAATAGCTCCTCCAGTTCCTGTTTGATACCAACCAACGCAAGCAAATCAGGCTGTTTGAGTTCAACCACAACGTCCACATCGCTGGCGTCGGTGTTCTCTCCCCTGGCAACGGAGCCAAACACACCAATGCGGACAATACCGAACTCATCCTGTTTGAGATCCCGAAATTTAGCAAGGATACGCAAAATATCATTTCGTTTCATTGGACATTCCTCAGGAGATTGAAACAGAAATCACCGGTTACCCAAAGATCTCAAGAGCAACGCTTTTCAAAGCACCGATACGTCTGCGTAAGCCACCTAAATGCTGACCAAATCTCATATCCAGTATACACCAATAAATGCCCCAAATCAATGACCCAAGAGGGCGAAAAGATGAAAAACGTCCTCAGAAACTGGGGGCTAGGGGCTGGGGGCTGGAGGTGATCAGTCCAGGGAGTGCGCACGGCCCCTAGCCCCCAGCCCCCAGCGCATAGCGCTGCACTTCCAAATAAATCGGCTTGGGCTCAAAGTCAGGGGTGACGAAGGTGAAGTAATCGAGGTAGCTGTGGGCGGCCCAGGGATAGCGGAAGGCCCAGAGGGCGACGGCCTGGCACCAGTCCCACTCCTGCGCCAGTTGGTAGGCCTGGAGGGTGTATTGGATGCGCTGCGCCGGTTTCACAGCCCGCGTCCAGCGGGGATGGTCGTTCCAGCCGCCCTCGGTGATGATGATCGGTTTGTCGCCGTCGCCCTGCTCGATCATTACCTGGTGCACTAATTCCGTGCGCCGGAAGTTGACCACTGCCGGGTCGGGCGGGTCATCGGCGGGATAGACCCAGCCATAGGCATGCACGGCCAGGACGTCGAAGTAGTCGCCCGCGCCGGCCGCGTACATATGGCGCAGATATTCCAGGTCGTCCATGCCCCAGTCGCTGCCGGCCGGGGCCAGCGTGGGAGCCAACGCGCCGGCCAGCACTTTCACCTCGGGATTGGCCTCCTTGGCCCGGCGATACGCGATTTTGAGCAACTCAGTGTAGCCTTCGGGATCGATGGGTTGAAATCCCCACTCCAGCGCCAGGTTGGGCTCGTTCCAGATGATGACGTAGTCAACCCGGCCTTTGAAGTGATCGACGAAAGCGTAGACGAAATCGCCAAAATCCTCGTAGCGCGCCCGAGGCAGGTAGGACGTGGCGCTGTCTTTGGGCCGTGCCCACTCGGGCACCAGCCCCAGGCGGGCGATCACGGTCAATCCCTGCCGGTCGGCGTGGTTCACCACCAGGTCGGCGTGCGTCCAGTCGTAGATGCCGGGCAGCGGCTCCAGGTAAGACCAGGGGAAGTACTCTACGATCCAGGGCGCTCCCATCTCGCGCACCATCTCTAGCGTGCGTTTGATTTTGCGCGGCTCTACTTCGTCCGTGAGGCGGGTGTGGACTCCCATCTTGGGATTGATGGTGATCACCGTCTGCTGCGGCCCCAATGGCACCTCGGTCGCCGGTGCCGACGTCGAGAGGATCAGGGCGCACGTCAGCAACACGATCACCAGAGAGATGTATCGAGACCTGAGCTTGGGGGTGAATCTCCCTTTCGGGTACAGGTTCATGCGAGTCATTATAGCTGGGCTGCTGGAGATGACAAACTTGCCCTGCCTGCGCTGGGTACATTTCACCTGGGGACAGGGGGGGGGGGGGGGGGGGGGGGGGGGGGGGGGGGGGGGGGGGGGGGGGGGG
>CAYTNQ010000138.1:0-11712 GCA_964439175.1 uncultured Anaerolineales bacterium
GGAGAGGTCCCCTTTACACGCTTAAGTTAGCGCATATGCCCCCAGCCCCTCCCCGACGCAGGGAGGGGAGCAATTCTCCCCCTTCCCTACCAGCCTGTCCCTGCCAAGGGAGGAAGGGGGCCGGGGGGTTAGGTCTGCCCCAAAATCCGAACACACCCGAAAAGGGGGTACATTTGTTAGTCGATCCCAACGCCGCCGCCGCCACCACCGCCACTGCCACCACCACCACTGTCACCGCCGCCGGCTTCAAAACGCAGGCGCGCCGGCTCAGCCTGCTGCCCCAGGTCCTTGTACTCGGGGCTGATTTGCACCAGGGCCACTGTCCACAAATATTCCCCAGATCGACCCTGTACCCCAGGGGCTTCCCGGATGTCGGTGCTGAAGTGGTATTCGTTTCCACCGACATGCTTGATGTTGCCATTCTGGTTGTCTAGTACTGCGTCGTGTACCCCGCTCGGGAACTCTCCCTCGCGCCAGACGCGCACCTCAAAGCCAAATCCCGGCGCTAAGGTTCCTGTCCATGCCCACTCAAAATCGGTTGGCCCGTAAGAGATGTCATCGCGGGTTAAGGGGTATCGTAGTGTAAATCCGCCCGTAGGGATGCTGGGGGCAGGTGAGGAGACGGAAGTAGGGATAGGTGTGGCACTAGGCGTGGCAGCAGGAGGCAAGGGGGTGGGAGTAGAGCTTGGGATTGGAGTGAAAGTGCTGGTGGCAGTCGGCGTATCAGTGGGCGCTTCAGGAGTGGGGGTTGACGTGGGCGTATCGGCCGGCGGTGTGGACGTCGTAGTCGCCGTGGGGGTATCCGGCATAGTTGGAGGAGGCTCGGTCGCTTTCAGACTGAGAACTGGCGCAGGCGTATGCGTCGGGGGCACAGGTGTCATCGTCGGCGTGTCGGAGACCGATGCCGGCCTGGATGCTTCCGGCGTTAGGGTGGGTGTCATCGACGGCAGGCTCACCCTCTCCTGGACCGGGGTGGCCGGAGAAGTGAGACTGGCCAGAAGGGACTGTCCCTTTATCGGTAACATCAACCCTGCTGCCAGGCAGGCAACGACCAACACTCCAATACCGCTGGCAATCATGATGACCTTTCGGGAGTGGCCTGGACCTTGCCTCTCTCGGGCCTGCGCCAGCCGCGCCTGCGCCAATCCTTCTCCGGCTCTTTCTTCGTCCAACCGCCTGGCCCTCTCGTAGACCTTGAGCGCCTCCCTGGTGTGTCCCTGTTCTAGCAAAGCCGCGCCCAAAGCCAGGTGGGCTTCCAGGTGGTCGGGGTTCGCTTTGAGTGCAGCCCGGTAGTGTTTGATTGCGACATCCAGATCGAGGGCTTCCTGGCCTCTTTGGTACTCTGTAGTGGCCTGGTCGCTGAGCAAAGCTGCATTCTTCGAGAACTCTGCCGCTGCCGGATGTTGCCTGGCAACCCACCAACGCACCAGTTCGACCACAAAACGAAAACCGGTTGGTTCCTCGCGCTGAATCAGGTCAAGCTCGACCAGTCGATTGGCCGCGCTTTCTAACTCCAGACCCGATCTCTCCACACGGTGATCTGCATCTAGCTGGTTCAGTCGCTGGGACGTGATCAGGCCATTTTCGTCGCTGGCCTCTGCCGATAGTGCCAGCGTTAATCGCTCAGCGGGGGAAAGATCGTCCCAAAGCCAATCGAAATCGGCCTTGCCGCTTTCAAGGATCCCTGCCACTGCCGCTGCCACATCCTCCCGAGAAACATGCTTCTTGCCCACGTCGCGCACGGAGTCGAACACTTCGGAGCACACGAGTTGCGTGAAGTAGGGATGCCCCGAGGTCAAGGCGATCAGATGCTCCACAGCCTCGGGAGCATAGCTCATTTGATCCGCTGCCGGGTTGACGATTACAGCGTGCGCTGCTTCAGGGTCTAACCGGGACACCTTGATCCACCGCTCGAGATGCAGATAATGCTGCAGGGAACGCGATCGCTCCCCTAACTTGGGGCCAAGGCCGATCATGATTGCCAGTTGGCTTTCAGCTTCGATCAATTCCTGGATGAACTCGAATGTCACCTTCGTATGGTAGGCCGCCTCTTCTGGGGGGCGGTCCAGCACATCGAACTCATCCAGCATAAGCACCGGAAGCTGCGGGTACATCCTTTGACATGCCCAGGGCAAGAAGCGGCGGTGTAGGATATTCTCGTCCGCAAAGTCGGATTGAGGCGGAACTTCCAGGTTTAGGGTTCTGGCGATCTCCGTCGCGAGGTAATACCTGGCTTCGGCGACGGATTGGGCGACCATTTGCGAGCTGTCCACATAGATGAACGTAAAGCGTGACAGGCTCTTCGCCAGAGAGAGGTTCTGCAGGATTGAAGTTTTACCGATGCGGCGCGGTCCGCACAAAATCAATAGCCGCTCATAGGGCAGCCTGCGTTCAATTTCGGCAATGACTTCATCACGCCCGTAGAATGCCTGTCCTTGGACCGGCTCCCCAACGACGTAAGGATTTTGTATCCCTGCCATGAAATACTACCCCGCTCTAGTACCCTACAATCATAATTTGGTAGGTAAGAACAGTCACCATGGGCATCAAATGAACCAATCAATTCTCCACCCACGGTCTCCCCTTCCCCTGTGCAGGCCTGCCCCGCCCACGGTCCCCCCTCGGGGCAGGCCTGCACAGGGGAAAGGGGACCTATAGGTTAGCTTTGACAGGGCATTAGTCACAGAAGACCCGTGTGGTTTGAGGGCCGCTGTCATAAGTTTTGGGAAATCTCCCCGTCCCACACGTACTAACAACTTCAATCGTATAGGTGCCAGGTGGAAAACTGCCGCAAAATTGTACAACATTGTTAGGCACTGTGCAACTGACATTGGTCCCAAGAACTGCAAACTTAACATTGCCGCCCGTATTATCGTTGAACACGGAAAGCTCAGTAGGCGCGGGTTTGAGGACGATAGGTAAATAGATGTAGGTTATGCCAACCTCACCGGCATTAACATGGGTATCTTCAGTCGCTGAGTTGTTGCCCTCGTTAGGCTCGCTCTCGTTGCCTGTCACACTGGCCGAGTTGGTGAGTATTCCCTGTGTGGAGGAGTCAACCTTAGCCTGTATGGTGACCTGCCTATGAGCGCCACTGTCCAGATTGCCCAGATTGCAGGTGACCGTGTCGCCCGCACGGGCGCATGTAGGCGTACCCGGAGAAGACGACTGGAAGGTCACGCCCGGCGGCAGAATGTCGGTCACGACAATGCCGGTCGCGTCGGATAGCCCATGGTTGGTGATGGTGAGGGTGTAGGTCAGGTTCTCACCCGCAATCACCGGGTCGGGGTCGTCGCGCTTGGCAATCTCAAGGTCGGTTTCCCTGTTCACCGTGGTATCTTCGCTCACCGAGTTGTTCTCCATATCCGGGTCGAACTCTTTGGCCTTCACACTGGCATCGTTTGTGAGAGTCCCTGTCGTCGAGGGGTCAACCTGGGCGATGAGGGTGACCTGGGTGCTTTCGCCGCTGTCCAGGTTACCTAAATTGCAGGTGACGCTTCCGCTCAGCTCAGAGCAGTCGGGTACCGATGAGACGAAGCTCACCCCCGCTGGCAGCGTATCCGTCAGGACGATACCGGTCGCTCCGGATGGACCGTTGTTGGTGACGGTGAGGGTGTAGGTCAGGTTCTCACCCGCAATCACCGGGTCGGGGTCGTCATCTTTGCTGATCTCCAGATCGGCCACCGCATCGACCCTTGTGGTGGCATTGGCCGTATTGTCCGCCGGGTCAGGATCGGGCTCATTGGCCGCCACCTCAGCCCGGTTGGTGATCGTGCCTGCCGTCGTGGGTATGATCACAATCGTGACCGGTGTATTGGCCAGAGCAGGCAGGTTGCCCAGGTCGCAAACTACGCTGCTGCTCACGTGGCTGCAAGTAGGTGCACCCGGGCTGGACGACTGGAAGATCACACCCGGTGGCAAAGTATCAGTCAGCACCACCCCCGTAGCTATATTGGGACCACTGTTGGCGACGGTGAGTCTGTAATTCAGGGGGGTTCCCACCCGCACCGGGTCAGGTGAATCGGACTTGGTCACTGACAGATCGGCGGGTTGGACCGTAGTGTCTTCGCTGGTCGTATTATTCGCCGCATGGGGGTCAGGCTCATTTGCTGCTACCTCGGCTCGGTTGGTGAATACCCCCGAGAGCGTGGTGAAGGCGCGAATGACGACTTGTTTGCTCCTGCCACTTTGTATGCTACCCAGGTTGCAGGTGACGATGCCGTCCGTATGGGTGCAACTGGATGTACCAGGCGTCGAAGACTGGAAGACCATACTGGTTGGCAGCGTGTCGGTCAGTACCACCCCGGTGGCGTCGGATGGGCCATTGTTGCTGACAATCAAGGTGTAGATCACCAGGGCGCCTGTCGTAACGGGATCAATCCAGTCGGACTTGGTAAGAGCCAGGTCGGCGGCGGTGGTAACTATGGTGGTGATAGTCTCACGATCGCTTATCCCTTGAGTGGAAGTCACCCCAGCGGTGTTGCTCAAGATAGTGCCGCTGGCAACCTGATTGACGGTGACCCATAGGGTGCGGGTGATGGTTTGCTCCGCCGGTATTCCCTCGACTTCCCATGTGACGACGCCAGCATGGTGCGCGCCATCGTTGCTGGCCCTGGCAAAGCGGACGTTGCTATCTAACGTGTCGGTGATGATGACACCCGTGGCACCGGCGTCCCCGCCGTTGGCAACGGCAATCGTGTAGGTCAACACGTCGCCCGCGTTGACCGGATCGGGATTGGCCCTTTTGGTGACGGTGAGAATCGGCTGTTGTAGAAGAGGTATCTTGGGGGGCAGTGCGGGGGGGGAGACCGGCCTCGATCTGGTGGAGATGTTCTCCAGCCTGGGAGTGAATTCAGCCGCTTGCCCTTTGGACGCGCTATCGGCTGCCAGGGCTGGTGCTGCCTGTATCAGCCCGACAAGGCTCGCCAGCAAACCGAGGAGCAGGCCAGCCATCACGACCAGCTTAAGCAATTTGCGACCATCCATTTTTAATCCCCCATCGAATCGCTATAAATGCCAATAACAACCCATCTTCTAGAGGGGAGATTGACGTTAGTGGGGTATAACCGCAGGTCAATCAGCCAACCATCGCATCACGCTCTGCTTGGCGTAATTGGCCCTCCTTGGAAGCTGAGAAACGTCCTCTACAAACTCTAACATACGATAATGGGAACTAAATTTGAATTTAGTTAGAAAATAGTTAGAGTATCGTGGACTCTAGAGTGGCTGCCGCATCGGCTGAGAGTCTTGCTCGTTCACTGTCTCAGCCCAGCCATCGGTCAGGACGTTCGAGATCAAACTTGACATAAAAAAAGATGATAGGGGGAAATTCTATCACCTCCATACGTCTTCATCGTTTATGCTGCCCCACAGGGGCATGGCGGCTGCTACGCAGACGGCACCGGGAAGAAATTCACGCCCACCATTCCCGGCCCCGTGTGGACACCCAGGGCTGGCGACAGTTCGCTGATCAATGTCTCGCGGCAATCAAAGGCCTGCTGGACCATTTCCAGTAACAGTTCGGCCTGATCGGGAGCAGCAACGTGGGTCACAGCTATCTTGATGGGCGTGTCGGCAGGGCTGTGACCACGCATCAACTCCAGCATCTTAGCGTAGGCTTTGCTGCGGGTGCGTGCCTGTCCCATAGGGACGATGATGCCTTCTTCCATACCAATGAGTGGCTTCACATTGAGCAGGGTGCCCACCAGATGTTGGGCCCGCCCGATACGCCCACCCATGTACAGGTATCTCAACGTATCCGCCGTCTGAATCATCAAGCCGGTGTCGGCCACGTACCGGGCAGCGGTCAGCACCTGCTCCATCTCTGCGCCCGCTTGCGCCGCTCGAGCAGCTTCAATCGCCGCCCACCCGTGGACCATTGAAACCTGTAGCGTGTCCATGACCTCAATCTGCATACCGGGCAGTTGAGTTTCGGCCATCTCCTGCGCAACGCAAGCCGACTGATAAGCTCCGCTCCCTTTCGAGGTCATATGAATCGAGACAATGCCATCCGCTTTTTCAGCAGCACGCGTGAAGGCATCCAGGTAATCGCCCGGCCCCGGATTGGCCGTAGTCGGCAGCTTATCAGCCGTCGGTAGCCATTGAAAGAACTCGTCGTGGGAAATATCTACCAGGTCACGCAATGTCTCGTGCTCCCGGTGGATGTAATAGGGCACGATTTCGATCCCGAGGCTTTCGGCCAGGCCCGGCGGTAAACTGGCGCAACTGTCGGTGACAACAGCGATCACAATGATCCCCCTTTGTTTCTTAGGTAGCCTTGGAGTAACTACTCAGGCCAGATAACCCTTGCGAAGGTTTGGTAAGAATTTTCAGTGCGAAAGTGCCTTGGTCTACCGAAAATTGCTCCGTTGGCAAAGTTATTCTGTATCTTCTCAGAAAGTAGGGGCAAACCCTTGCGGTTGCCCGCCGGGGCAGACGCGGGACCTGCCCCTACCCCAAGATATTGAGAAGATACGTTATTCTTAACCTTCGCATGGGTGGCTGAGTAGTTACGCCTTGGAAATGTAGGCGCGCGTCAGAAATAGCTAGAATCTCTTTTGGGAATTCTAACACAAAGGGAGGAAGAGGCAAACCGGTCAGGGCTATAGAATCATAGATTTTCTTGAATTACAGCCTGGAAATTGATCGAAAATGGATGCTTTGCGGCAAACTTGGGTAATTTGGGAGACACCTGTCTTGAAGCAACGCCGAAAGTGTGATAGAATAGCACCTTAGCGGCTGGTGCTCCATCAAAGTGATCTTGATGAGTCCGATTCAGCCGCCATGGGTGTGGCTTTGGTAATCATGATCTCTGTGATGGGGTACTGGCGCTGAGTTCCAAACTGGAGTGGCTGAATGATGTGGCACACTTACTATACCCCTACTAACCTCAATGAGACGCTGGCCTTGCTGGCCGAACATGGTTCCGGCGCGCGTGTCATCGCTGGCGGCACCGACCTCATCCTCGAATTGGAGCGCGGGATTCGCCAGCCGCGCGTTGTGGTAGACGTGACGCGCATACCAGGCCTGGACATCATTCGCCTCGGGGATGATGGGTTGATTCACCTGGGACCGCTGGTGACTCACAACCAGGTAGTTGGCTCCAGGTTATGTGTGGAACGTGCTTTCCCTCTGACTAAAGCTTGTTGGGAAGTCGGCGCTCCCCAAATTCGCAACCGGGGCACTATCGCCGGCAACCTCATCACCGCCAGTCCCGCCAATGATACCATCACTCCCTTGTGGGCCATGCAGGGTCAGGTCACGCTCAAGAGCGTCTGGGGTGAGAGAACGCTGGCCTTCCAGGACTTCTTCCGAGGCGTGCGCCAGACCGCACTCAAAGAGGACGAGATGCTGATAGACATCGCCTTTCGTCCGCTGCAAGCCAACGAGCGCGGCACCTTCCTCAAATTGGGGCTACGCCAGGCTCAGGCGATCTCGGTGGTGAACGTGGCGTTGGTCCTCACTTTCGACGATAATCTGCGCGCCGGGGCACTACCAAATTCGGTCGTTGAAGGGCACATCACGCTGGGCAGTGTGGCGCCCACCATCGTGCGCGCCCGCGATGCCGAGCGGGCGCTGTCCGGCCAACGCCTTACCGACGAAACCATCAGGCTGGTCTCTGACCTGGCGGCTGCCGCCGCCAAGCCCATTGACGATGTGCGCGGGTCGGCTGACTACCGTAAATACATGGTGAGTGTCTACACCCGGCGCGCGCTGGAGCAACTGCGCATTGGAACTGAGCGGGATACTTTCTCGCCGCGGCCCGTGATGCTGTGGGGCCAAACACAGGGCCGATTTCCCACTTGGGCCTCCGATTCCCCTGCGACTGAACTGCGTCCAATCCTGGCCCATACGGCGGAGGATGGTCAGGTCATCGAGACCACAGTCAATGGGCAACGCTATCTGGTTCGGGGTGCAAACGACAAGACTCTGCTCCGTATGCTGCGCGAAGACATCGGGCTCATCGGCACCAAGGAAGGCTGTGCCGAAGGGGAGTGCGGTGCCTGTACCGTGTTCCTGGATGGGATTGCGGTCATGAGTTGCCTCGTCCCGGCCCCCCGCGCCCATCGTAGTGAGATCGTCACCATCGAAGGCTTGGCTATGCCTCAGGCATTGCACCCCGTACAACAGGTTTTCGTGGAGGAAGGAGCCGTGCAATGCGGCTATTGCACCCCCGGTTTCATTATGAGCGGCGCTTCTCTCCTCGATGAAAACCCCTCGCCCACCCTGGATGAGATTAAGCAGGCTATCACTGGTAACCTGTGCCGCTGCACTGGTTATTATAAGATCATCAGTGCCATTGAGAAGGCCGCTACAATTGGGGATTAGATATCGGGATCATTTGCAAGTAGCTTTCTCTTGGTGGAGATAGGAGACTTATGAAACCGATTCACGTCGTTACCCCTCTCTGGGAGTCGCGTTCTCTCACTGAGGCGATGGGCGCAAGGGTTCTTTTGAAGATGGAAGCCTTGCAGCCCATCGGCTCCTTTAAGGCCAGAGGAATGGGATTTGCCTGTCAAGCAAGTTGGAAGGCTGGTGCAAGGCGAGTGGTGTGCGCATCAGGCGGTAATGCAGGCTATGCGGTCGCCTATGCCGGCCACCAGCTAAGTATGGAAGTTACCATAGTGGTTCCAAAGACAACGCCCGCCTGGTTGCGCGGCCTGATCCGCGGCGAAGGTGCGAAGGTAGTTGAGTACGGTGACTCTTGGGACGATGCCCATGTCTACGCAACGGATTTGGCGAGAGATGAGGATAGCGCCCACATTCATCCGTTTGATGATCCGCGGGTCTGGAGCGGACACGCCAGTATAATCCTGGAGATAGCCGATTTGGGGATAAAACCGGGTGCCATCGTGGTCTCAGTGGGTGGGGGAGGGCTGCTTTGTGGGTTGTTGGAGGGTCTTCACCAGGTCGGCTGGAGAGATGTTCCAGTGCTGGCGGTAGAAACCGAAGGAGCCGCATCGTTCGCTTCGTCCGTGAAAGCAGGGCGACAGATAACCCTTGAAAAGATTACGTCTGTAGCGACAACGCTGGGGGCACGGACTGTCGCTTCGGAGGCACTGGCCTGGACGCGACGACACCAGATAACTCCCTGGGTAGTCAGTGACCGGGCTGCTGTGGATGCATGTCTGCGATTTGCGGACGAGCACCGGGTATTAGTGGAGCCAGCCTGTGGGGCGGCGCTCTCGGCCGGCTACGGGCGAGCACAACCTTTAGAGGGGCTTGAGCCAGTGGTGATCATAGTATGTGGAGGCGCGGGGGTCAGTCGTGCACTTCTCGAGGAATGGAATCAGCAGGTGCCGAAATAGAGAGTGCTAAGCCACTGGTTGAGGATTTCCCGCAGAACCGCCGCTTGGCGATCAATTACAATTGCCTCAACAAGTGCGACATATCTTACGCAACCGGTGCCAAGAGGATAAGCGACGTTTGCGGTTACCCGCAGGGGTATCAATTATGACTTTGAAACTTACTGACACTGATCGTGCCATGCTCAATGGTGCCCACGGACCTGCGGTCCAGATGGCCATGTCGATTGTCGTGCAGATGGCAGAGGTTTTCGGTGCAACAGAGTTGATGGACATCACCGCTGCCCATATCGACAGCACGATCTATATTGGTGAGGCCGGGTTGGAGTTTGCCGAACGCCTCGCGGATTTGGGTGCCCGTGTCGCAGTACCCACGACGCTCAACGTAAGCGGCCTGGATGAGCACCATTGGCAAGAATGGTCAGTGCCCCCCGATTGGGCGCGCACCGCCCACCGCCAAATGGTGGCATACCAGAGCATGGGCTGCGTTCCTACCTGGACCTGCGCCCCCTATCAAACCCAGATGAGGCCAGGCTTCGGACAACAGATCGCCTGGGGCGAGTCAAATGCCATCGTGTTCGCCAACTCGGTCCTGGGCGCGCGCACCGAGCGTTACCCCGATCTGCTGGATATTTGCTGCGCCATTACCGGACGGGTACCGGCGGTTGGGCTGCACCTCACCCATAATCGCGCGGGCGAAATATTGCTGCACCTGGTGGATGTGCCATTGCCTCTTCAGCAAGACGATTCGTTCTATCCCGTGCTCGGTTACTTGCTGGGCAAGATCGCACAGGATCGCATACCGGTCATCACCGGACTTGAGGTGCGGCCCACCGAAGATCAACTTAAAGCATCGGGCGCGGCGGCTGCTTCGTCCGGCACCGTAGCCCTCTTTCATATAGTTGGCATCACGCCCGAAGCTCCTACCCTTGACGTTGCCTTCCAGGGACGCCAGCCATCGAAAACGGTGACTATAACCATAGAAGATTTGCGAGAGGCTCGCCGCGAACTGACTACCGCAGATGGCAGCCAGCTTGACTTGGTGGTCTTGGGCAGCCCCCACTTCTCACTTGCCGAGTTCAAACAACTGGAGCCATTGCTTGACGGGAAGCACGTTCACCCTGACGTGCAGTTTCTGGTCACCTCGAGTCGGGCCATGACCCTTTTGGCCAAACAGGCCGGCTACCTCCTGGCCCTCGAAGCGTTCGGTGGAAAAGTGACAGTGGATACCTGTATTCTTGCCACGCCCATGCTACCTCCAGAGATAAAAACCTTAATGACCAATTCTGCCAAATATGCCTATTATGCCCCAGGGATGCTGAACGCCCGTGTGACCTTTGGAAGTCTGGCTGACTGTGTGCGCTCAGCCGTCGAAGGCCGTGTCGTGAGGGATGAATCGCTGTGGGAAAGGTAATTCAGGGAAAACCGGTCGTGCGTGGTTACGCCAGAGGAGAAGCCCTGGTTAGTAACGAACCTCTCTCGTTTTGGGGTGGCTACGATTACCACACCGGCGAGATCACCGATCGGCGCCATCCCCTCTCCGGTTCGATTGCGTCTGGACGCATCTTGGCTGTGCCGTTTACCCGAGGCTCGTCCACTACGAGCGCCGTGTTGCTCGAAGCGGTGCGTGCTGGAGCTGCGCCGGCGGCGATACTCACCACCGGGGTTGACTCGTTCTTCGCTCTTGCCTCCATCGTCGCCAACGAAATGTACGCGAAGCCAATTCCCATTATCGCCGTCTCCCCTGAAAATTTCGCAAGCCTGCGCACGGGTGACCAGTTGGAAATTAAGGAAGACGGTAGCATTCACGTCCGACCAACCGACTAATCGGCCAACTGGCCTGTCAAAACTATGCAAGACACGCTCACAACTGGCACTTCTCGCCTGGTAAACAACCTGGCCCCACTGGTCATCGCGCTCTTGATCGTCGACAGCCTCCACTTTGTCTTCGCCCGGCTGCTTCTGTCCCACATTTCCCCCGGCGTCTCAGCTATGTACGTCCTGGGAATTGGCACAGTCGAGGTGGGGCTCTTTCGCCTGACCCGGGGACGCCCCCACTTTACCGTGCTGAGCAGGAATCTCTGGTTTTTCCTGGCTATCGGTTTCTTAGTGGCGACCAGCACCAACATCAACTACGAGGCAGTGGCCTTCATCGACCCGGGCACTGCCTCCCTGCTGAGCGAGACATCCATCCTCTTTGGCCTCGGGTTTGGTCTCTTCTGGCTGCGCGAAAGGCTCAGCCTGATCCAAATAGGTGGCGCATTGGTGGCGTTGGTCGGAGTCTTCATCATTACCTTTCAGCCTGGTGACTACCTGCGCATTGGCTCCTTGCTGGTTCTCGGCTCTGCTTTCATGTATGCCATCCACGCCGCCCTCGCCAAGCGCTACGGAGGGGAGATCGAATTTC
>CAYTNQ010000139.1:0-11697 GCA_964439175.1 uncultured Anaerolineales bacterium
GGTTCGCGGTGTTGGGGCTAATGGCGGCCCCCCCCGGGGGGGGGGAGGGACGCAGTTCTCCCAGATACAGAATCCACTGGGTGAAAGTGATAGCCATACTGGAATTTGCACAGGGATTGAAAGCGGGAGGTAAATGTGATACAATGGAGTTAACGAAAAACCTCTCACGGCACCGAGGGGCCTGCCTATACCAGGCGAGTGTTCACCCATCTGATGGCTCGTATCCTCCCACAATCACGCCGCTTGGTCAATCGGGCGGCGTTTTGCAATTTCAGAGAGCAAGGGACAGTTGGCTTAAAAGAAACCTAATCCTCTTGTAGAGGCAACATCGACAAAATTTTGTCGATGTTGCCTCTACAAGAGGACTAATTAGTGGTTAGCAATAGGACCGCTAAATGGCTCAGAATCTGAAGGCCTGTGCCGTCCAAATCCGCGACGCCAATGGGATTGTCCGGGGTACTGGCTTCATCGTAGACGCCAACGCCGTGGTCACCTGCGCTCACGTGATCGAGGCAGCCGGCGCGGCTCCCGGCGAGGCTGTAGCCGTTGCCTTTGCCATGGGCGGCGACACCTGCCTTGCCGAGATCCTGGTTGAGGCATGGCGTCCTGCCGATGGCGACGACATTGCCCTCCTGCGGTTGCGGGGTGAACTGCCTGACGGCGCAATCCCTGCCATCCTGGGGCCAAGCGATGGAGCACAGCGTCATTCTTTTGAAGCCTTTGGCTACCCCGAAGTGGGCGATATGCAAGGTGTGTGGGCCGGGGGCAAAATTCTTGGTCCCATCACTGACAGCCAGGACATGAGGATGTTGCAGCTCGAGTCCCAACAAGTCGCCCAGGGGATGAGCGGCGGGCCGGTGTTGGATACACGTGATGATCGGGTGGTGGGTATGATCACTGCCACCTATCACCCCGACGAAACCCTCAAATTCCGCGACGCGGCCTTTGCCACGCCGGCCGAGATAATTGCCCAGGTGCTACCCTCCGTGAAGCTGGTCCCACCGCCATCGGTGTGGGAACGCATGCGTCAGTTCCCGGCTGCGGCCCAGATGCTGGCGGCAAGCGGCGCTCTGATCGGCCTGTTGTTGGTCACGGCACTCATCCTAAAACTGCCCCGCGACATACGGGACGCCCGGCAACCCGGGGGTGTGTTTCATCCCTTCTGGCCCGCACCTACCGCCACCCCAACGCTCATTCTGCCCATGCGGGGTACCGGCTTCAACATCGCCGTGGCCCAGTTCACCACGCTAGACGACCCCTTAGAGCGCCTTGTAACCCCAGCCAGCCAGGATCTGAGCGAGTGGCTCTATGGGGTTATCGATCAGGAAGCCCAACGCTTTCGTGATTCATCGTTGGGCTCCCTCAGCTTCGAAGTTCGGGGGCCGAATCAAATAGGAGCTATCCCCGGTGATGATCCCGACACGCGGGCTGCCAACGCGGCCCAGGTTGCCCGGCGACACAACGCCACTCTCCTGATTTACGGTGTGGTTACCGGCGGCGACGAGGGTTACTATGTCCAGCCTGAGTTCTATGTTTCGGAAGGGGGTTTTAGTTACGCAAGCGAGATTATCGGCCCCAACCGTTTGGGCCAGCCAGTCCTCTTTGATCCTCCTCTGGGAGCGCTGGGGACCTTGCATGGCGTCAATAAGAAGCTGGATGCCCGCGCTAAGGCGCTGCGACACATGGTGGAGGGGCTGGCTCATTTTTACGTAACCGAATACGATGACGCCTATGTCGAGTTCGAGGAGGCAACGCGTGTTCCCGATTGGCAGCCGGAGGAGGGCCAGGAGGTCGCTTACTTGCTTATGGGGGCTGCTAAACTGCGTATCTACGACGAACCCCGAAAAGGAAGCTCTGAGCCCAATGTGCTCAAAGCCGACCTTGAACGGCGTGGGCGGGCGCTCGTCGAGGCTTCTGAGGCGTTTTCACAGGCTTACCGGTTGAATCCCAACTATGCGCGCAGCTACCTGGGATTGGGCACTGCCGCTCTTCAACAGGCGACAATTCTCGATTCAGAGTGGAATAAGATCGTGGATGTAGACAGTGCCAAGCTGATTGAGGCCGAGAGATGGTATTCGAACAGCCTGAGCGCTCCGGACCAGCCCGCGTCAGCTTATGTACTTGTCAAGGCTGCCTATGGGCTGGGGCAGATCCATCTGGTAGGGTATGAGTTCGGCCTCGACGGTTGGTCCGAAGAGGTGGCCCGTCACTTTCTGGGCCAGGTCGTTAGCGCCTACGACCCCGAAAAAGCGCCGGAGTTGAACTGGCTCGTCGGCGACGCTCACGCCCTTTTTTGCCGGCTCGAAGCCCGAGAGGGAGACTGGGAGGCGGCGTCGTCGGAGTGCCGTCAGGCTGTCGATATATTGAGCAGCATCCCTTACGATTCCAAGCGCCTTCGGACTCAGCTTGCCGATCTCTGGGTGTGGGTTGCCTGGTCCGAGAAAAAGTTGAACCGGCCAGATGAGGCTCTCTGGGCCTACAGCAAGGCCCGGCAGGTTGGTGAAATTTATATCTCGCCTCAACTGGCAGAGTGGCAGGCTGTCCTCGAGTGTTTGGAGAAAGGAGACTTATGCCGTGACCCATGAACGCAACAGGCCGAGAATCAGCCAGCCTCTGATCTACCTGGGAATCGTGGCGTTGGTCTTCCTATGTGGCACGTTATTTGGCCTGATCGTCCTGGGTCGCTGGCTGTTCCCACCTGCTCCCCCCACGCCTGAGGTCGCGTTGGTAACGATCACCTCTGTTCCAGCAGGCGTTAGCCCCCAGGCGACCCCGGCTGCGGGCCTCCAACCGACCACTATCCAACTGCCCACCCCAGTATGCGGCGCTATCCCGGTTGAGTGGGTGCGCTATACCGTCCAGGTCGGCGATACGTTGTCGGAGTTGGCGGCTGAAGCCGGGGTCAGCCAGGAACACGTGATGCAGGCCAATTGCCTGGCGTCGCCGGAGCTCCGGGTCGGGCAGCAAATCTATCTGCCGTCCACACCGACACCCACTCCGTGCGTCCCCTCTGCCCCTTCTGGATGGGTACTTTACACTGTCCAGGCTGGTGACACCCTCTTCAGCCTGGCTGCGGCGCGAGGAACCGCGGCCGACGAGGTGATGCGGGTCAACTGCCTGTCGTCCTCGGAGATTGTGACCGGACAGCAATTTTATCTGCCACCTACTCCGTGTACCCCCTCTCCGCCCACGGGCTGGGAGCTATATACCGTCCAGGCCGGCGACACTCTGTTCGGCCTGGGCACTGCGCGTGGGACCACGGCCGACGAGGTGATGCAGGTCAACTGCCTGTCCTCGCCCGACATCGTGGCTGGGCAGCAGTTCTATTTGCCCAGCCTGCCGGCCCCCTTCGCAACTGCCCCTCCTGTGCCAGCGCCCCAGCTCACCCTGATGCCCGCTCCAGCCGCTCCAGCCGCGCCGCCCTCGCCCCCCCAGCCGGTGGAGCCCAGTGCGTTCAGCCGTCGCCTTAGCAACCTCCCCGAGATGCCGCCACTCTTCCCTCCCAGTCCTGGCGAGGGCGATGCGTGTGATTGGCCAATGGATGCCCCCTGGATCCATTCCTTTGGCGGCCAGATTGAAGACGGCGAATACCAACTGGAACGCGGTACGACGGCCTATTTCTTTGCCTGCAACTTCCAGTATGACCTGGAGAAGCCTCCCGAAACGACTAAGTTAGCAGCTTATATGCTCGGGCCCGACGGCATGTCGAGGACACTCGACGTGCAGCTCTATTTGCCGCCGCACGAATATCTACGAATGGGAAAGGCGCAGGGCGTTGTAATCTGGAATGCCGTGTGTGACGAAAGCGTATTACCCAGCGGCTCATACACCCTGTTCATCGAGGACGGTCAGGGACACAGGCCCGAGCAGCCCTTCTCTTTCAAGCTCAAGCCCCCTGCCCCCGGCAAAGGCTCTATCCTTGCCATGCCCCGGGTAGCTCCAACCGGCACTACCTTCCAAGTCTACTACTGCAACTACCCGCCTGAGACAAGAGTCACCATCGACCTTTATTACCAGGCAGCGATAACACAAACAACAGCAGGGAAAAGAGGATTGGTACTTGAACCCGCCGACAGTTGGGATGTATTTACCAACGAGTACGGTTGGACGACACGTCCACTTCCATCGACGAAAGGCGACCCGGATGGCCCCTACTGGCTGCAGGATCGTGACAAGGAACTTTCTGGCTGGTATATAATTTGGCTTCTTCGTTAGGCCATGAATAGTGCCATAGAAATAAAAAGGAGTGAGGACAATGGTGAAGGATGCTAAAAGTCAACAAGATATCCAACCGGAAGAACAATCCCCAGACCAGCCCTTTGAGGGCATCGAGAATTTGTACATTGGCTACATTGATGAACTGGCAGGCCTCATCAATGGCCAGGACGAACTTGAAGCCCACTTCAAGGGAGAGTTGCTGCTCGACGGCCAGGCCGAGGGCGGTGTCTTTGAGATCAAACGCTTCCGTCGCCTGGCCCTCTATGGGAGGCTACGAGAACCCCCTATGGGAGATGAAGACAAGCCGGATCGCATCGGTATGATCTCGCTGGCAGGCCCGTTGGGTGACACGACGCTGAAGCCCAATCCGAAAGGGGGCGTAGATGTAGAGGACCTGCGCTTACAACTTCATTATCGTGCCCTGTCGGACCCGGAGGAGTTGCCTCCCCGCTTCAGAAGCGGAGACGCAGAATTTCCTGAAGTGGAAGAGATAGTGGCTAAGCTGACCCTTAGGTGGGAGCAGGACGGCGGGCCGGACGAGCCTGAGGTCCGCCTGGCCATCGAACTGCACATTGTTGAGTTGGTAACCAGATGGTTGGGCCTCGTAGAAGAGATAACTTTCGATCCGTTCGTGCGCCCATTCCGCCTGGCAGGCCACGGATTGCCTGGCTTGCAAGTTTCCAAGCGTAGCTCGTTACATGGTTGTCCGGCTCCTGGTGGGGACTGCGATAACGATGCAAGCTACAATAAAAAACCAACCTCACTGCTCCGGCTACCCCTAAAGTTCATCAATGTATCTAAAAAAGACCTGGATGATGAGCAGGAAAAAAAAGAATTGAAGACAGCCTGCCAGGGCCAGATTGACGGCACGTGTGTGGTCTGGCGCAACAAGGCCGCCCTCAGACTGGACGTGGAGCCTGAAATTGACGATGCAAAAACCTTGAAGGACCTCTACGAGGTTGTTAACCCGGAGAAGGCGAAGACTCTACCCGCCGATTACGCCGCCTCTATTTCTGCCCCTTCCCCAGACCCTTACCCTGACCACGTGGAGGTCTATCTGGTAGAAAAACTCGAAGGGTTCACTGGTAGTTGTGGCGGAGGGGCGACCTATGACGATGGTCAGGCCAGCGCGTTCTGCATCCTGCAAGTCAATCAACTGAACGTAAGGAAGAACTTGTTAGCACACGAACTGGGCCACGTGCTGGGCGTGAGCCATCCAGGTGATGAACCCTGTCCCGGTTCGCGGATGTCAATCATGCATCCCCCACCGCCTGGCTTCGAGTTCCCTACCAAGAACACACGCCAAAACTGCAGAATTATTACCAAGTTTGACGGCATCCCGTCCTGCATCAGTAGTCCTCTCAACCCCATCGTTACGGGTACTGGAGAGAACGACCTCTTCTGTCTCGATGAGTAGGAGGATTATCCGGGTCAAGGAAGGCATGCCGGTGAGGAGGAGCGGCAGAACTTTGCCATATGAGAGATAGGAAAGCCACCGCCATCGCACATCCCAACATCGCCTTTATCAAATACTGGGGCAACCGCGACGACGAGCTGCGCCTGCCGGCCAACCCGTCCCTTTCGATGAACCTGGGCGACCTGCACACGACCACCACGGTTGTCTTCGACGAAGGGCTGGGGCGGGACGAGGTGATCATCGACGGCCGGCTGGCCGAAGGAGCGGCCCGGGGGCGCGTCTCCACCCATCTGAACCTGGTGCGCCGCCAGGCGGGGCGATGGGCCGCCGCCCGCGTCGTCTCGCGCAGCAACTTCCCGGCCGGCGTGGGAATCGCCTCGTCGGCGTCGGCCTTTGCCGCGCTGACCGTCGCTGCCTGCGCCGCCGCCGGGCTGGATCTGACGGAAGCGGAGCTCTCGGCGCTGGCGCGACGCGGGTCGGGGTCGGCCTGCCGCTCGCTGCCGGGCGGGTACACCAGGTGGGTGATGGGCCGGGGCAACGCCACGTCATTTGCGCATAGCATCGCGCCGGCCTCCCACTGGGAGCTACGTGACCTGGTGGTCGTCGTCAGCCGCGAGCACAAGGCGGTCGGTTCCAGCCGGGGGCACGGGCTGGCGGTCAGCAGTCCACTCCACGCAGCCCGGCTGCTGGCCGTCCCTGCCATGCTGGCCGCCTGCAAACGGGCGCTATTGGCCCGCGATTTGGAGGCTATGGGCGTCCTCATCGAGGAAGATACGGTCATGATGCACGCGGTGATGATGACCTCGCGCCCCGCTCTCTACTATTGGGCGCCGGCCACCATGCGCGTCATCCAGGCGGTGCAAAGCTGGCGCGCCGCTGGCTTGCCCGTCTACTTCACTATAGACGCCGGCCCCAACGTGCATCTCATCTGCGAAGCAGGCGACGCTGCCCAGGTGGAAGCCCGCGCCCGCGCCCTGCCCGGCGTGCTGGAGGTGCTGGTCAGCGGCCCGGGCGGCCCGGCACGGCTGGTGGAAGATCATCTGTTTTGAGGAATATTGGAAGGTTGGAAGGCTGGAAGAGGCGACTGACTCCCTCTCCCTCGAGGGAGAGGGCCGGGGGGAGGGTGAAAACCCAACCGCCAATCGAACCGACCTTCTATCAGCCGTCTGCCAACCGCGGTCGCCCGACCGCCGTCGCCGTCACCTCGCTCCCGAAGTAAACGTCCTCACCTTGCAAGCGGATGATGTGATCTTCACGCCGGGTCTGTACCTGCACGTTGACGGCCCCTGCTCGTTGCGCTTGGGCCTGGGCCAGCAGGCTGGCTTCCTCCATGGCGTAAGCGGCGGCCTCTTCCAGGCCATGGAAGTCGTGGATGCCGATGGGCAGGTGGACGCGGAAGCCCGAGTCGTCGTCCAGCGGCTTGATGAGCGCGTTGACAGTCTGCATCACGCCCCCGGCCACGGCCCCCAGCGCGTTGGCGATTTCGGCGTGCCGGGGGATGAGCAGCCGGGTGTGCAGTCGCTCGGCCACGGCCGGGTAATAGGTCTCCACCGGCGCGCCAATGGCCACCAGTGGGCGGCGTAGGGTGAGGGCCACGGCCACCAGCGAGCCGTCGCGGCCATCCTCCATGAGTGCCCGGTCGACGAAGAGGCGGCGCCATAGGTCTTGCCCATTCAGGTTCACTCCGTGAGTCTCCGCCAGCGCCGTTGTCACCAACGCCCGGCCGGCTTGTACCGTCACCTGCTGCATCACTCGCTGGCAAAAATCGTGGGTGGTCTCGCCTGGTTCCCGGGCTGACTCGGACGTGCGCCGGGCCCACAACTTCGCCCCCAGTTGTGCCGCTTCCAGCGACCAATCGTGATGGTAGCCCAGCACGTGAGCGGCGTCGGTGGGGGTGAAGCTGCTCATCACGGCCAGCCCCCGTTCGGCCAGGCGCGCCAGGGCGCGCCTTCGAAAGTGGGATATGCGGACGTTGCGGAACAGGTCCGCCAGGGGGACCGGACCCTGGGCCAGTGCCTCCCATATCTCCGCCTGGATCTCGCTGAGACTCCCCTGGGCGGTGTCCAGGGGTCGCTGGCGCAGCACGAATTGGCCGTCATAGGGTTCGAGGGCGGGTTTGGCTGCCTGACGGCGCAGGACCTCCAGGGTCCCCGGGTATTGGTAGGTGAGCAGGCTGAGAGGGACCACCCGGCGTGGACCGACGACCAGCCCTTCCGCCCCATCCAACACGACTTCGCTGTCGCCCCCCAGGCCAAAGGTATGGACCGCCACCGCTTCGACCATCGTCCGCCAACCGCCCACCGTCGCGCCGCCCTGATTGAGCACCGGGCGGCCGTCCCGCAGCAGCGCGATGTCGGTCGTGGTGCCCCCCATGTCCACCACGAACACGTCGTCCTCGCTCAACAGGTGCCGGGCGCCGACTACGCTGGCCGCCGGGCCAGAGAGGATGGTCTCCACCGGCCGCTCCAGTGCCACCTGGGCATCGATCAAGGAGCCATCTCCCTTGACCACCATCAGCGGAGCGTGGATGTCCTTCTCGACCAGCATGGCGCGTACCGCCAGGATGAATTGTTGCAGCAAGGGGATGAGGCGCGCGTTGAGGGCCACCGTCAGCGCGCGCCGGGGCGCGTCCAGGTTCGAGGTCAGCTCGTGGCCGCAGGTGGCCGGCACCCCCGTCATCTTGCGGATCAGACCCCGCACTGCCAGTTCGTGCGCCGGGTTGCGCACCGCAAAGTAGCCCGACACGGCAAAAGCAGCCACCTTTGGCGCGTAAGTCCTGATCGCCCGGCGGGCTGCTTCCAGGTCCAGCGGCATCTGCTCCTCGCCGGTCACGGTGTGCCCGCCGTCGACGAAGATCACCAGGTTATCCCCTAGCGCTTGGCGCAGCCCGGCCCGGTCCAGGGCGTCGGGCGGGTAGCCCAGCAGCAACAGACAAATGGGGCTGCCCTGCCCCTCGACGATGGCGTTGGTCGCCAGCGTGGTCGAGAGCGAAACCAGGCGGATGTCGGGTGGGGGCTTGGGCAGGACTCTCTCTACTGCATTGCGGATGCCGATCGATAGGTCATGTTTGGTGGTCAGTGCTTTGGCCGAAGCCATGACCCCTGCTTCGTCATCAAAGAGGACCGCGTCGGTGTACGTGCCGCCAGTGTCAATGCCAAATAGAATCGCCATTCGAGTTTACGTCCTGATCTTCAGAGGGATTGGATGTTGAGTATAGCACAGAGGACGAGTTTAGGCTATGTTTCTTATTTCCCACAGAGGCTGGCTGAAAATTGAATACATGCGATTTTAATAACCACGAGGACACAAAGACACGAGGACACAAAGGTTTCCAATGATTTTCTTAGTGACTTAGTGACGTGGTGGCTTGGTGGTTATTTTCAGACACGCTCTTAGCTCGACTTTGTACATTTTTCATGCCGGAAGAGAAAGGAGGAACAAAAGGACGACCTGGTGTAAGATAGTAATCACCAAACCACTATCGCACTCAGGAGTGTCCCATGTTCCTTCCACCCCAGATTATAAACGTACTTGCTCATTTTAAGCCAGCTTTCACCCAGCCTTCGTATCGAAAAGGCGTGGTGTTAGTGGCGGGCACTATTTTGGCGCGAGGTCGCCGGACGGTGACGGCGGCCTTACGCGCGGTAGGTTTACAACAGCATAAGCAGTGGGCCAAGTATCATCACCTGCTGAACCGGGCCAGTTGGTCAGGTCTGACCGTGAGTGACCTGTTACTCCAGTTGCTGGTGACCACGTTTGTGGCGGTTGGCGCGACGGTTGATCTGGTCGCGGATGAGACGTTGGAACGGCGCTGGGGGCGACGGATTCGGAAACGGGGCCACTGGCGCGATAGTCTGGCCTCCAGCAAGGGGCTAAACGTGAGCGCCAGCGGTTTGCGCTGGCTGGTATTAGCCCTGGTGGTCAAGCTACCCTGGAGCCGACAGCCTTGGGCCTTACCCTGCCTGAGTGTGCTGCTGACGACGCCCAAGGTTAGCCAACGCTTAGGCAAAAGGCACAAAACCGTGGCTCAAGTGACCGGACAACTGGTCCAATGGGCACGGCGGGTCCTGCCGGGCCGGCGCATCAAACTGATTGGCGATGGGGCCTACAGTGTGATCGAACTGGGCTTGACCTGTCGGGCGAACGGGGTCACCCTGATTGCTCCCTTGCGCCTGGATGCCCGCTTGTTCGGTCCCCCGCCGGGGATGGAACGGAGAGGCAGAGGTCGACCGCCGCTGGTCGGTCAACGTCGGCCTAACCTGGAACAGGTCGCCCGGCAGGCCAGCACCGTTTGGCAGCGCAGCCAGATTGACTGGTATGCCGGTGGGCGAAAGGTCTTGGACTGGACGACTGGGACGGCCCTATGGTACTCCACGGGCACCCCGCCCCTGCCTATTCGCTGGGTGTTGGTGCGCGACCCGTCCGGGCGTCTGCCGACCAAAGCCTACTTCTCCACTGACCTGGATCAGCCGGCCCCCAGCATCGTGGCTGACTTTGTCAAGCGCTGGCCGATTGAGGTCACCTTTGAAGAGAGCCGGGCCCATTTAGGCGTCGAGACCCAGCGCCAGTGGAGTGATCAGGCCATTGAGCGGACCACCCCAGCGCTGCTCGGCCTGTTTAGTCTGGTCGCCTTGTTCGGTCAGGCCCTCTATCCGGACGGCCGACTGCCGTTGCCGCAGAGTGCCTGGTACACCAAGACGGAAGCGACTTTCAGTGATGTCCTAGCCAGTGTCCGTCGCGCCTTGTGGGGCAGCTTGAATTATCAGACAAGTGCCGAAAACCCCGACATGGTGTTAATTCCACCGGCTGACCTGGAACGGTTGGCGTATGCCGTCTGCTATTAACTTGAAAAGGTACAAAAGCTATGGGATCAGCGAACTATTGAACCCTCAAGTAGGTCAGACCGTGGATTTGACCACGGCGATCCAGCAGATTGCCCTACAGCTCATGGGTCAACGTTCCTCCGATCCCTGTAAAAACGTACAAAGTCGAGCTTAGGGTCTGTCAAAATGGTCAGCGACTCCACGAATCCCAGCATCTCATCCACCTCTTCCTGGCTAAACCAACGCTCCACCGCATCCTCGCCAAAGCTGCTCAGCGGCGGGTTGTACAGATCGGCCAGTTCCAGGTGCCGTTTCTGCAAGAAGACGTTTTGCACGGCGCGCAGGAAGCGGATTTGATCGGCTCTGAAGGGATGGCCGGCGATGAGCCTTCGAACTGGCGACGCACGATGTCGGCGTAATCGGGGATACCCTCGATTTCCAGCAGGCTGCCCACCTGGTCGGGGTTGTTGATGTCCCAGCCCGCTTTTTCGAGGGCAGGGTCGATCAGCTCCTTGCGGGTTCTGGCTTCTGTTGGGCTGGACACCCCCTACGCTCCTGTCAGACCTATGCCGAGCATCCTGGATGCGCTGTCTACCTTTAGTATAGCACAGTCGCAGCTTGCTTTCAATCCTCCGTATCGAATTCTAACGATTTCTAACCATAAGTAGCTGTCTAACCTCCCACAAACTTGCTCGGATAGCCCAGTTGCTGCAGCTCGGCCGCCACCTGCTCGCGGTGGTCGCCTTGAATTTCGATGTTCCCGTCCTTGACCGTGCCGCCGGTGCCACACGCTTTCTTCAAATGCTTGCCTAACGCCTTCAAATCCTCCGGCGTCAACTGCAAATTACGCACGACGGTCACCGTTTTGCCGCCACGGCCTTTCCTCTCGCGCTGAATATGGGCCATCTGCTGCGGCGGCGGCAAGCTCTTGGGCTTTGGGCAGCGACAGGGATATTGACCACAGCGAGGGCAGCGTTTCATAACCTCAGGGTTGGTCGAATACACAGGGGGGCGTCTTTTGGGGCGCATCTGACCTCCTCTCGCAATAGCTTGCCCCAGAAGTATATCACATAGCAGCTTACCCGTACACATAGTACTGTTTGTCAAATTGCCAATTAGGAATGGCTTCCAATTCCACCTCCAGGTGCGGGCGCAGGGGGTCAATGCGTTTGACCAGGTGGATATCCACCACCCGGTTGTCGTTGACGCCCAGGGGAGCCAGGATAGCATCCTGGGCGA
>CAYTNQ010000140.1:0-11555 GCA_964439175.1 uncultured Anaerolineales bacterium
GACCGACCATATCTGGACTGTTAAAGAGCTCCTGATGACTGTTGTTGCTCCAAACACCATCAACACGAAATAGGGAGACTACCGGAAAATTGATTGCCAAGAAGATGCGATAATGGTCAGCGACGGGAATTGCCTCAGCCTTTTCCGACTGAGCCAAACAGCTGTAGTTTAGCGAAGATCACAGCTTTCATCGTAGCAATTGCACTTTGCATCAGTTCTAACAAATCCGGAGATTGTGATGAATCGAGGTATTTTTTCAACGCTCTCAGGTAAGCCTGGCGCACCTCGGTATTGACATTGAACTTGCATACCCCGAGCTTGATCGCACGACGCACCACCACGTCCGGTAAGCCAGATGTGCCATGAAGGACAAGGGGAACAGACACAACCTTTTGGATGGCAGCGAGGCGATCAAAGTCAAGGCGCGGTTCGTCGGGGTAGGGACCGTGGACGTTACCAACGCACACGGCCAGTGCATCCACATTTGTTTGATCAACGAAGTCGGCCGCTTGTTCGGGATCAGTGAGTTTTGCCTCGTATTCAGGGACCGTCAGACTATCTTCCGTACCGGTAAGCCGGCCCAGTTCAGCTTCGACGGCGGCGCCTTGAGCATGTGCCAGGTCAACTATCTCACGGGCAAAGGCAACATTGTCAGCATAGGGGAGATGTGAGCCATCGGCCATTACGGAAGACACGCCGGCGGCTAGTGCCGCCCGAATATCCTCGGGTGAACTACTATGATCAAGGTGAATCGCCATCGGAGCCGAAACCTCGTGTGCCGTGGCGATGCACAGAGCGATCAGCGGTGGACCGCCGTGTTTCAGTACACTGGGATAGATTTGCAGCATCGCTGGACTGCGTATCGCCTCAGCGGCTGCAGCGACGGCGAGAGCACCTTCCAAATTATAGACGTTGAATGCGCCGACGGCATAGCCACCAACCTGAGCTTCCTGCAGCAACTTAGCTGTTGACTTGAGCATCGAATCATTCCTACGTGGGGGCTCTTAAAGCCTTCGCAATCTCAGTCAATGCCTCTGTACCACCAACGTTCCCAGGAAAGACAACATAGACCAATTCCGGATAGCGACTCTCTATCCCTAACTGCCACACAGGTACACCAGGCAGAATTTGTCCTAGCACCATGGCGCGCTTTACATCCAGGCCGCCGGCTGCAACATCAGCGGATGTGATACCACCCTTGGCAAGCAGATAGCGTGGTCTCTCTGAGATGGCCCGCACAATGGCGATGACGCTTTGCGAAATCCGTTGACCGACGGATAGACTGCTGTTAGCATCCTCGCCGGTGACGAGCTCACGACTGGTAAATATCACCGTGGTGTCACCGCGACCTAGACCTTGGTTCGCTTTTTCAGCTACGCGCTCGATTTCGTCTGACTGGCGACTGTCAAGCAAAGCTTTCACATTAATTTCGACGCCCATCACACCCGACTGATCGAGCAGATGCCCGATCTGTCCGGTTGTTTTGGGCACATAGGAGCCGACGACGAATAAATCACCCCCGGAATCGGGCAGGTCCAGCTCGGTATGGGTGAGGAGCGAACGAGGAGAAATGCCAGCGCGCACCCTGACAAACGAAGCAGCGGTGCGGTAGAGGAATCGTCGACCATGTGCTCCGGCTGCGAGCAAACCGCAGACAAATACTTCAAGGTCGCGCATGCTGGCCGCATTCACGACACATATACTACCAAGAGGGAGGCTCATCAGATGCTCGGTGACGCGCTCTGGCCCGCCGCAGCGGATGTCATCAATGGAAATTGAGGCCACCGCATCAGCTGGCACGCGTCCCGCCGTCTTCTCCTCCACCCACTGGCGCAAATTCGACGCGCGATAGCCGAAGGTTGCATCACGCGCATATGCTGTCTCACCTACAGGTATGAGCCAGTTCCCTTCGGCAACCCAATGGACGTCATTGATAGTGTATCGACCACCTTCTTCAAAGAAGGGGATCACAAGCCAAGCATCGAAATCCTCTTCCAGCGCCTCAGCCAGTGATTCGACTTCGCCGGGGAAGTGCCCACGCAGGGTGGAGTCGCTGCGGCTGACGACGACAAAGTCTCGATCCACTTGCTGCGTTGCTTCCCTGAGGTTGTCACCGATTTCTCTGTTGAGTGACTGTGCCTCAGTGAGCGGGAAGCTACGGGAATTGGTCAGCAAGTAACAAGCCGGCAGGTTGTTGGTCAGTTCGGCACACAGTGCTTTCACTGACCACTCAGTGAGAACAGGCACACCATAGACTGTCTGCGTCCCTGTGGGATCGTCATCGAGGACAACGACTTTATCTCTGACCTCTTGCAAAGCCGATCGGATGGCAGGGAAGGGATCATCTGGCCACTCGGGCGGCAGAGTTGTGAACAGATCAGCTTGGCGAATGCGTGAGGGTGTGTGCAAGGAGTCGACCATCTTTGTCTTAGTGCCTCGAAACGGCAAATCCAAAATTTGCTCGAATGAAAACCTCTATTGAAGATTCAGTTGGTCTGCAAGCCCATTAAGCCAACCGAGGGTTTCCTCAACCGAACGTATGGGACGATATTCCAAGCCTACATATCCATCATAACCAGTCTCAGCGATCACTTTGAGAACGTTAGGGAAGTTCACCTCCCCGGTACCGGGATCGTGTCGACCAGGCACATCTGCAATCTGATAGTGTCGGATGAAATGATGATGTTTCTTGATCCTCTCGATAAGATTACCCTGCATCCGTTGCATATGGTAGAGATCGCACATGATACCAACCTGGTCACTATCTAATTCCTCAATAAGCTGAACCGCTTCTTCAATACGGGTAAGGAAGTAGTCAGGAATGTCGATGTTGTTGAGCGGTTCAAGCAACAAACTTATCTCTGTCGCCTGAACTTGCAATAAAGCCCAAGTTAGATTGTCCAGAAAGCATTCACGTTGTTCATACCTGCTTAATTCGGGTACCTGCTTCCCAGCCATCACGTGTACCATAGAGACATCCAGCGCTACAGCATACGTTAGAGCTTGCTCGAAACTCTGACGGAAGTGATCGTGACGCTTCGGGTTCGTTGCTGTTCCCCATTCTCCTAACGCCTGATCACCTGCGTCTACATTGACTACAATCAAGCTTAGCTCAAGGTTATCTAAGATTGCTTTCAGATCTGGTATTGGAATATGGTATGGGAACCAAAGTTCGACAGTATCAAAACCTGATGTAGCTGCGTGCTCAAGGGACACTTCGAGAGGAGAATTCTCATAAAGTAGACTCACGTTCGCTGAGTATAGAAGCTGTGACATTGCAATCGTACCATCCTTTTGAGAAACTGAAAGCGAAGGTTTGGTGCAACTGAAGCAGAATCGCCCCAACGCACATTGACACTGGCCCAATCTACAGTTTCAAATTGGTCAGACCAACAACTAACGTAAGCATGACCATCGACATGGTACCACGAATAAGGAAGTTTTGTCAAGAGCTATCCACTGAGATCCCAGGGCAAACGCATCTGTTATGACAATGCAGAAAGGACCTTAAGCAAATAGCTTTCGTTCCAACCCGCCTTGAACCGTTTCGCTTTGATGTCGCATTGGGCAGAGGTTTCATGGCGAAGCACGGCAAAGTTTTCTGCGGCATGACCTTGGCGTACTCGCGACAGATCTTCTCGAAAAGCATCATCCAAGACCCAATGGACTTTGGGAATGGTTCACAAATGGGTTAACACTTTAACAATTGAATAGACTTGTCAGGGACCGCCTGCTGAGGGAAGATAGGGGTATCACACAAGATCCCTTAGCCCCACAAACAGGAGGTCCCGATGGCCCATTATGGCTTATCTGAACTGGATTTGTCAACGCGCATAAGGCTTGCCCTAGAGATGCTCCAGCCCATCCCCGAACGTGAGTGGGGACGCGTGACAGAGTTGGCGCAAACCTACGCTGTATCGCGCACATGTCTCTACAACCTGCGGGATCGAGCCCTCGATGTGCTGGTCCCCGGTCTATCGCCGCGCAAACCGGGACCGAAGCCCCAAGAAGCGTCGCTGGAAATTGACAGGGCATTCATTCAACGAGCGATTTGTGTTATGCCCCTACTGAAAGGCTCTATCCGAGACATTCAACACGGGCTCTATCTGCTGTTCGGCGTTAAACGTTCGGTGGGCTACATCAGCCAAACGCTCACCACGGCCGGGGAACAGGCAGAAGCCCACAATCTTGGCATCCCGGTGCCGCTTCCGATTCTGGGTGAAGCGGACGAGATCTTCCAAGGGCGGAAGCCGTGTCTCACCCTGGTAGACGGGCGCTCGTTCCTGGTCCTGAATCTAACCCCTGCGCAGGCCCGCGATGGCACCACCTGCGGCGTCATCTACTTGGACTTGGTGGAGCGCGGCATCCAGTTCCAGGACCTGGTAGGTGATGGGGGCACAGGTCTCCGGGCCGGCGTGAAAGAGGCAGAACTGAGCATTCCCTTGCGTCCAGACTTGTTTCACATCTTGCAAGATGCTCATCGCCTCACGCGGCGCTTGGAAGGAACGGCTTACAAGGCCATCGAAAACGTCCAGCGCGCCTGCCAAGCGGACCTGCTAGCACGGGGCATCATCCGTCGACGTGGTCGGCGCCTCAAGATCAAAGTGCCCTTGCCCCAGGCACAGGTCGAGGAAGCCAAGTCCCTTGAAATCTTCGACCTTTGGTGTTGGCTCCTCAGCGAGATACGCCTGGCGCTGGAGCCGATCACGCCAGCCCACGGCATCGCTTCGGTCGTGGAGACGAAAGCCACCCTCAAGACAGCCATAGAGTTGCTCAGGCAACTCGATCACTCGGGCATCACCGCCTTCGCAGACGATCTCCAGGAGAAGCTACCCGGGTTGCTTGCTCCTCTGCAATGGCTGGAGCAACAACTAAAGCCCCTACTCAATGGCCTGAACCCTGACACCAACACGTTCATCATCTGGGCCTGGCAGAACCGTCATGAATTGGGCTTCGACCCCGCTGCTGACTTCCCAGAGACGCTACGTCCACCAATGTCTGCCATATGGGATATCTTGAGCCTGTTCCACCGCTCCTCCAGCTTGGCCGAATCCTTGCACAGTTGGCTGCGCCCCTACTTGCACATCCACCGTGGCATGCCCAAGTGGTTGCTTCCCTTGCTGCAACTCTTCTGGAACCACCATACCTTCGAACGGGGCAAGCGGGCGCACCACAGCCCTCTGGAACTGGCAGGAGTGGAAGACACGCCTTCTTTGGCAGCCGTGCTGGATCAGCTCTTCTATCCCAGCCTGTCTCCTCAGCCAGCTTAATTTTTCAAGGTACCAAAAGTGTCAACCTATTTCAACCCGTAATTGAACCATCCCATTATTTTCTTGGAATTACCATATAAGTGGAGCCCATTCGATGGCCGGATTGGAAGCATTACCATCTGTCCAATGCGTCAGCGTCAAAGGCGAGCAGTTTGCCGTCGTCAACATCGAGGATTGGGAAGCCCTGCTTGAATGGCTGGAGACGTCGCGAGACGTACCGATCGCCCGGGAAGCGTACGTCAAGCTGAAAGCATCAAGCGGCGACCGGGAACAAGCCGGCTGGCTGCGGGGGATGAGGTCAAAAGAGAAACGTTTGGCACAGGCCAGGCGTTTTTTTGGTAACATGATTTTGCAGGTAGCTTCAGCTCTGGCTTCCCTTCGAAACGGGAGCGCAGCATGAACCAACCACACAAGAGGAGCAGGCCCATGGATACAACCACGCTGATTCTGGCTGCCGTCGCGGCCATCCTGCTGGTGATAGCCTTCCGTCAAGGGCGTGACCTGCCATTGGCCGGGCTGTTGACTGCCGGGCGCACACTATGGCGCAACCTGCTTATCCTGCTGCTGGGCTTTGCGATCGCCGGGCTGGTCCAGGTGCTGGTGCCCAGGGAACTGATTGCCCGCTGGTTGGGCGCCCAGGCCGGCGTCAAGGGGGTGTTTATCGCTTGTGTAGCCGGGGGGCTGGTGCCCGGTGCGCCGTACGCTGTCTTCCCCCTCGTGGCTGCCCTCTACCGGGCCGGGGCGGGCCTGGGCGCCGTGGTAGGCTTTGTCTCTGCCTGGTCATTGTGGTCGGTGTCGCGCCTGCCGCTGGAGATGGCGCTCATCGGTCCCAAGCCGGCCCTGGTTCGCTACGGTATCACCTTTCTGGTGCCGCCCCTGGCCGGCCTGTTGGCCGGCGCTGCCAACAGGTTGCTGTGAGCGGCACGTAACTACTCAGGTGCCCGGCACTTTTGTCACCTTTTAGGGTGCAATCGGGCGTCCGGTAACGGCCCGGACATGGGTCATTCTCACACTTGAAGTGCCGGGCACCTTCAGGCTGAGAAGTGACGCCCGGCACGGGCAACCTATCACGCCAGAAGGTCATCCCCATGAAAATGCAGCCCCTTATCCTGACGGCCCTGATCACAAGTCTGGCCCTGTTTCCGGCCATGGCATTGGGCGAGGCGTCCTCCAGTGCCGCGTCTGCCTCGCTGACCTTCGTCGAGGCTCACTTCGACCTGGGATTGAGCAGCGCCACCTCGGTCGCCGTCAGCCCTGACGGGAAACACGTCTACGTCGCCAGTGAATACAGTCACGCTCTCGTCGCCTTCGATCGAGATAGCAGCAGCGGCGCGCTCAGTTTCGTGGACACCAGACGTGACGGCTATGGTGGCGTGAACGGCCTGGACACTGCCAGCTCGGTCGCCGTTAGCCCCGACGGGAGCCACGTGTATGCCACAGGCCCGGGCGACAACGCCATAGCCATTTTCAGTTGGGACAGTACCACTGACCACTTGACCTTCGTGGACTGGAGCACCTGGTGGCGGGCCGCTAATTCGGTCGCCGTCAGCCCCGATGGAAGCCACGTTTACGTGGCAAGCATCGGCTCCAGCGCCGTGGATGTCTTTGCCCGGAACGCGTCCACCGGAGCGCTGACCCACGTGGAAACAAAGATAGATGGTCAGGACGGTGTGGATGGCCTGGACTGGGCGTGGTCGGTCACCGTCAGCCCGGACGGGGGCCACGTCTACGTAGCCGGGTGGCACGAGAACGCCATCGCGGTCTTTAGCCGGGACGCATCCAGCGGAGCACTGACCTATGTCGAGGTACAGCGGGACGGTGTCGGCGGCGTGGACGGGCTGGAAGGCCCCAGGTCAGTCGCCGTCAGTCCCGGCGGGGAATACGTCTACGTGGCCGGCAACGGCGAGGCCGCAGTGGCAGCCTTCAGCCGGGATGGGATTACCGGACGGCTGACCTTCATACAGGCACGGCACAGCCGGCAGGGCCTAGAGGGCGCCGTCGGAGTGGCCGTGAGTCCTGAGGGAAGCCACGTCTACGTCACCGGCAACAATGACGACACGCTGCTAGTCTTTGCCCGAAACCCCGGCAGCGGGGCGCTAAGCTGTGTGGCGGGACAGGTCGACGGTGGCGGCGGCGGCAGCGTGGACGGCCTGGATGGCGCCCGGGCAGTCGCTCTCAGCCCCGACGGGAAACACGCCTATGTGGCCGGCCACGACGAGGACGCCGTGGCCGTCTTTGAGTGGGATCAGTCCACCGAAGAGCTGAGCTACGTAGAGATGCAGCAGGACGGCAGCGGCGGGGTGGACGGCCTGGACGGCGCTCAATCGCTGACCGTCAGCCCTGACGGCAAACACGTCTACGTCGCGAGCGAGAGCGACAACGCGGTGGCCATTTTCCGGCGAAATGGGACCAGCGGGAGGCTGAGTTACGTGGGATTAGTACGCGACGGCGACGGCGGGGTGGACGGCCTGGGTGGCGCCTACGCGGTCATCATCAGTCCCGAGGGAGGGCACGCTTACGTGGCCGGTTACGTCGACAATGCTGTGGCGCGCTTCACTCGCAATGCATCCAGCGGGGCACTGAGCTTTGTGGGAGTGTACAAAGACGGCGACCCCGGCATAGACGGCCTGAACGGCGCCAACGCGCTGGCCCTCAGCTCCGATGGAAGCACCCTCTACGTCGCCGGCCGCAAAGACAACGCCCTGGCAGTCTTTGGACGGAATGCGTCCAGCGGGGCGCTGACCTTCCTGGAGGTGCATAAAGACGGAGTGGCCGGTGTGGACGGCTTGTATGGCGCCCGAGCGGTTGGCGTCAACCCCGATGGGGACCAGGTTTACGTGGCGAGCCAGTGGGACGACGCCCTGGCTGTCTTCAGCCGGGATGCGTCCAGCGGGGCGCTGACCTTCCTGGAGGTACATAAGGACGGCATAGACGGGGTGGACGGCCTGGATACGGCCGACGGGATCGCCGTGAGCCCGGAGGGGGGCCACGTTTACGTGACAGGTTACGACGACAACGCCCTGGTGGTCTTCCGCCGCTTTGCCGTCTACCTGCCCCTGGTGCTGCGGAATTAGTCAGGCCTTTTAGTTCCTCTGGGACAGTCCAGCGTTCTACTGGAATATAACCGCTGGGAAATAGTTGGAATCTTCTAAAAGAAAAACGGCTGGTGGCCCCCAAAAAGGTCACCAGTTAAGTTTCATGTAAGTGCCATATGATACAATTAGTACGGAAGAGGTCTCCTCACCCCAAAACCATCTCCTACCTTTTACATTGACATCACCAGCCACAACTCTATTCCCCGCACCGAATGGACATCTTTCAAACGGACGGCGTTTGTTGGATTCGAGCGGGGCTGTGCCCCCCTTGTTTCTTCGAGGAGGATGAGCCAATGACAGACAAACAAGTGCACAGGTTAATTGCTGCCCCGGCCCTGGCTATGATGCTGCTGTTACTCGCGTTTCACCTTCTGGGCTATGCGTCTGCCGGCGCAGCACCAGATGGAGGACTGGCTGATATGGCCCTCATTCAAGCCACAACCTCCTTCACCATCTATGGCAAGGTAATCAGCGCGCCCAATGGGCCAGGCATAGCGGGCGTCGACGTCTTCGCCTGGAACCGACGCCAAGGCACCGGAGCTGTAAGCGCCACCACCCTCACCGGCGGTGCCTATACTCTGACCCTGGCAGCCGGCGATTACGATCTTATCTTTAACCCACCCTGCGGAAGTGGCTTTGCCTCCCAAAGCTACAAAGGAATCACGGGCCCCCCCGACCTGCCCCTGACCGTCCCCCTGACCGCCGGTTACACTATCTCTGGGACAGTGTACGCCACCGGCACTCTGTCGCCCGTCCCCCGGACAGCCATTTATGCCCACAACAAAGACACCGCCGAAGGCTTTGGGCTGCCGCCGGCCAACGGCGCCGGGAAGTATTGCATCGGCCTGGTGAAAGGCCGCTACGACCTGGGCTTCACTCCGCCGCCATGTCACGGACTCGGTCCCCGAACCTATCCGATCGCCCTCCCTGACCCAATCATCGGCGACGTCATCCTGCCGCCGGGCTTTACCGTGGCCGGCTGTGCCAGCGATGGAGCGACCAACCTGATCTCAGGCGTCCAGGTCTACGCCTTCGATCCCACTCCTGGTATAGGTGGCTTTGGATTTGCGCCGACGAATGAGACGGGCTGCTATAGCGGCACTCTGCCCAGCGGGGTCTTTGATTTCCAGTTCATCCCCCCACCCTGGCTCGGCCTGGGCTCGGTTACGATCACCGACGTGGTCAGCACTAGCGCGGGCTGCCCCAATACCTCATTACCCATCACCCTGCCGGCTGGGTTCACGGTGTATGGCCGAACCGTGTGCCGAGGCGAGCCGGTGAAGAACGTTTTCGTCTTTGCCGATCCGGTGGGGGATCCCGCTCCTGGCGACAACCTGGGCGGATGGGGGCTCTATACCGTAGACGACGGCTCCTATGCATTGCCGCTGGTGCCCGGCACTTACGACTTCAAGTTTATACCTCCCCAGGCGACGGGGTTGTACACGGTGGTCATTACCGGCATTGAGGTCTATACCGACACGATGGTGAATGTCGACTTCTGTCCCATTTACCTGCCGGTGGTGTTCAAGAACTACTCGCCCGACTGACGAACAATGCCCCGGGCAGAAGTGTATCGGCGGCTCGCATGATGCACTACCTCTGAGTTGGAACCACTGAAGGGGCTGAAGGGCACTGAACTCGCTGAGGTCCGGGGATATAGGCATTCCCCCTGTGGAGGCTTTCATGGGTAGGTTTTCGGGGATTGGCGAACCTCTCCCCCCCCTCAGTCCCCCCCGCTGGGGGGGAAGCTTGGCTCCTCCCCCTACGAGGAGGAGGCCGGGAGAGGGTCTAACCTCTCCCCCCCTGAGTCCTTTCATGGGTAGGTTTTCGGGGATTGGCGAACCTCTCCCTCCCTCAGTCCCCCCGCTGGGGGGGAAGCTTGGCTCCTCCCCCCAGCGGGGGGAGGTTGGGAGGGGGGAGAGCCCTGTCTCGCACATGAAAGCCTGTGGAGAGACTTTCCATTGGAGATGAAAGCGGCTCTGAGGCCAACCTGACACCGCCTGTTTACGGCGGTGGCTCGTTCTGGACAGCGTTGCCCTCGCCCTGAATGCGTGATAGAATAACCTTATTGCAAAGTTGCTATCGATTGTGAGCCAGAGCGGGTATGAACTATGAAGAGCCGGCTGCTATTTTGCACTCTGACTGGATTTTGCTTTCTGGCCTTGTCAGCCGGGCTGGCTTGTGGCGAAAAGGTGACAAGGAGAGATCAGATTCCAGATTTTAGCACGCAACCCTCCCTTCAACCGCCCGGCACCTCCCAGATCATCACCATCTTCATGACCGGCGACGTCATGACGGGCAGAGGCATGGATCAAGTGTTACCTCATCCTGGCGACCCTCTCATCCCCGAGTCGTACATGAAAAGTGCCAGGGGATATGTAGACCTTGCCGAGCAGGCCAATGGTCCGATTCAGAAACCTGTCGACTTTTCTTACATATGGGGAGACGCTCTGGAAGAATTGGAACGCGTGCGGCCGGATGTGAGGATCATTAATCTGGAGACCAGCATCACCACCAGTGACGACTATTGGGAAGGCAAGGGGATATATTATCGAATGCACCCGCAGAATGTCCCCAGTCTGACAGCGGCCAAAATCGATGTTTGTTCTCTGGCCAATAATCACGTTCTTGATTGGGGATACGCCAGTCTCACCCAAACGTTGGAAACGCTGAACAAGGTGCATATCAACGGCGCGGGAGCGGGCCAGAATCTCAACGAGGCAGAAATGCCGGCCGTGGTGGAAGTGGAGGGCAAAGGCAGAGTGCTTGTCTTCTCATACGGCCTGGGGTCCAGCGGCATACCCGCCAGTTGGGCCGCTTCAGAAGACAGGCCCGGCGTCAATCTGTTAGAAAACCTGTCCGACCAAACCGTCCGGCATATCAAAGAAAAAGTCGAGGCAGTGAAACAACCGGGAGATATTGTCGTGGCCTCTATTCATTGGGGCGACAATTGGGGATATGCTATCCCCCCTGCACAAACAGCATTTGCGCATCAACTCATCGATGAGGCAGGGGTGGACGTAATTCACGGCCATTCGTCCCATCACGTCAAGGGAATAGAAGTTTACAAGGAAAAGCCGATTCTCTACGGCTCGGGCGACTTTCTCAACGACTACGAAGGCATCGGCGGCTACGAGAGTTTTAGAGATGATTTAGCCTTGATGTACTTTGTGAGCCTGGACCCATCGAC
>CAYTNQ010000141.1:0-11546 GCA_964439175.1 uncultured Anaerolineales bacterium
ATGCCATTTGTCCTCCAATACTCCTCTTTGACGTCGTAGAATCAATATTGTCTCTGAACTGAAATCTGGCGCTATTTTACCACATCCAATCTACTTTGTCAACTTTTTTGTTTTTAAATCTTGCCAAGTTTCAAAAATTGTGCTATAATAGGGACGCAATGGGGGAAGGACGACACCTCATAGGCCAGGTAACTAGTGTCGCCATACGTGTGAAAGGGGCAGGCCAGGCCTGGCAGAGTCCAATGCCTGGTCTGCCCAAGATGTAGGATAGCAGAACTGGGGTAAACCTATGTGGACCAACGACGTTTTGAATTCGCAGATGCCGGCCACGCGCCGGCGCATTCTTATCGCCCTCAAAGAGCGAGGGGGTCTGACAGCCGATGAACTGGCCGAAAATTTAGGCATCAGCTCCGTTGCCGTGCGTCGGCACCTGACCAACTTGGAGCGCGACCGGTTGGTAGATCACGAAGAGGTGCAGCGCGGCATGGGCCGGCCCAGCTACGTCTACCGACTGACCGAGGCTGCCAACCAAATCTTCCCCCATAACTACGACCAACTCGCCAGTTATGTCCTTGACGCGATTGAGGAACTCTTTGGGCCAGAAGCAGTCGATCGTATCTTCGAGCATCGCACGCAAGAGTTGGCCCAGTCATATCGCCCGCTCGTGAGCGTCGGGGATCTGCCGGATCGACTGGAACAACTCACCCGCCTGCGAGAAGCCGACGGCTATATGCCCGTCTGGGAAGAACAGGAAGACGGGACCTACATTTTGCGTCAATATCACTGCCCCATTCTTCATGTCGCTGAAGGATGTGTCGAGGCGTGTGCTCAAGAGTTGGCCCTTTTCGTTGACCTGCTCGACGCCGAGGTGACACGTCAGACCCATCGGGTTGCTGGCGATACTATGTGCTCTTACCGAGTTCGGCCTCGGTAATGAGCCTTGCCTCCCACCGACCAATCCAACTCAACAACACTTTGAAAGTTCTGGCGTCTATATCTCCCAGAAAAATTCCTAATTTGCCTTTCGTAGTAGCGGCTATTTCTATTTTGGGTATAATTATCAGGGTTTCTGAATTCCGACAATTCGCGGTGATGTTGTTCTCATAACCTCGTGGCGTCCCAAAATGATTAGGCTCATGTCTAGAACTAGTGCAAAGTGACCGGCACTTATTGGCACTTTTAATGAAAGGACTGGAAAGGTTAAAGTGCCGGTCACTTGTACTGAACATGAGCCAATGATTAAGTTAGGAGAAAAAGCATGACATCTAATCCAACCCAGGCTCAGGTGATGGAGGCGCTCAGCCACGTCATCGAGCCGGAACTACACAAAGACCTGGTCACGCTTAATATGATCCGTAATCTGAAGATCAAGGATGGCGTTGTTGATTTTACACTGATGTTGACCACTCCTGCCTGCCCCTTGAAGGATCAAATACAGGAAGAAGCGCGGGCAGCAGTGATGGCGCTGTCCGGGGTCAAAACGGTGAACGTGAATCTTGAGGCCAGCGTGCCCGGTGACCGCCGCTTGCTCAGCAAGATGGATATCGGCGTCAAGAACGCCATTGCCGTGGCCAGCGGCAAAGGGGGAGTGGGCAAAAGCACCATGGCCGCCAATCTGGCCCTGGCTCTGGCCCAAACGGGTGCCAGCGTCGGCCTGCTGGATGCTGACATCTACGGCCCCAACATCCCCCTGATGATGGGAGTTCACGAGCGGCCTCGGGCAGGCAACGGGCGTATTTTGCCTCCGCAAAACTATGGGGTCAAGCTTATGTCAATGGGCTTTTTGGTAGAAGAGGACACGCCGCTCATCTGGCGTGGCCCTATGATCCATAGCGCCCTGCGTCAGTTTCTGAGCGACGTAGATTGGGGAGACCTGGACTATATGGTGGTAGACCTGCCCCCTGGCACCGGCGATGCCAGCTTGAGCCTGGCCCAATCTCTTTCGCTGACCGGAACTATCATCGTCACCACACCCCAAGACGTAGCTTTGGCCGACGTAGTTAAGAGCATTACGATGTTCAAGTACCTTGAAGTGCCCGTACTAGGTGTTATTGAAAACATGAGCTACTTCGTCTGCGGGCATTGTGGCGAGCGCACCGACATCTTCAGCCACGGCGGTGGCAAGGCAGTCGCCGAGCGCATGAACGTCCCCTTCCTGGGCGAGGTGCCCATAGACCCAGTAGTGCGCGTTGGCGGCGATAGCGGCCAACCGGTGGTGATCACCGAGCCGGAGTCGCCGGCAGCTACGGCTATCCAAGAGATAGCTGCCAGAATTGCGGCTGCCATCAGCGTGCAGAACGTCAATAATCCATTGCCGGTCGAGTTCAAGTCCGATCCTGATTTGCCTGTGATGAGCGGCGTGGGACCAGGGAGGCGCTAATAGTTTCAGCGTGATATGACGTTGATACTATCTCAGAAACATTTCAGACAAATCTTTGAACACGTTCGCGCCGAAGCTCCAAACGAAGCTTGCGGGTTGCTGGCCGGTGTTGCTGAGCAAGTAACGCATGTGTTTCCCGCCACCAACGTTGCTGAAAACCCGATGATTCAGTATTTGATGGACCCGCACGATCAACTGCACCACTTCCAGGCGATGGAGGAACAAGGACTGGAGTTGCTCGGCATCTATCATTCTCATCCGGCCAGCCCGGCTTACCCCTCACCTACCGACGTATTGATGGCTTTCTACCCAGAGGCTGTATACGCCATCGTTTCGTTGGTATGCGGCGACAACCCGGTTATGCGCGCTTTCCGTATGGTGGACGGGCAAATCTCGGAAGTAGGTCTCAGGGTAATCCCTCCCCAAGACCCAAATTTGGAGCACCCCTCTGAATCTGTAAAAAATTAGGTTGACAAACTGCTTCTTTTGTGATAAGCTTGCGCACAATAGAAGTGAGGCATTTTGCTATGACCATTGATCTGTTCACCAAGAAGGGCAACAAGAAGCCGGACCCCAGGTCTGGATAGTCTTGTTTTCTTCTTCAGGTGACGTGCGACGGCTCTCCAGACCCACAATGGGAGGGCCGTTTTTATTTTGGGCGGATTCGAGTACGTAGGGTATCAGAATGATAGCTTGCATCTATCAACGGACGAAGGACGAAAGACGAAAGACGGAGGACGAAGGCAATAGTAACTTCATCCTTCGTCTTTCGTCCTTCGTCCGCAGTTTCAACGTATATCTCTCGGCTGACGAGAAGAAGGCCAGCAAGAAGCCGGACCCCGGGTCTGGATAGTCGTGCTGGCCTATAAACAGGCAGGGAAGGCACACCGGCGCTCCAGACCCTTTAAGGAGCGCCGGTTTTTTATAAGCTGAAAGTTGTGGGGTAGGCTAGCCCGCCTGGGCAGCTTGAAAAGGCTGCCCCACCACCCTGCTTTCAGACATACACTTAGTTTTCAGCAAGGAGTTTCGAAAGGAGAACCACCGATGAGCAACTATGTAACCTGTCCCGAATGTGCTGCCGACATCCCCTTAGCCGACGATGCGCTGCAAGGTGAGATCATCCAGTGTCCGGACTGCGGTGTCGAATTAGAGGTGATGAGTCTCGATCCTCCCACATTGGACCTGGCTCCCGAAGAGGAGGAGGATTGGGGGGAGTGAGGGCAGGGGAAAGGAGGCCGCCGTGAACCAATCACATTTTTCGGACGCCCCACGTATCGCGATGCTGTTGTCTCGAGTGCGCGTGGAGGAAAAGTTGTTGTTACAAGCTTTTGAATCCCGGGGCCTGACAGTTGACGTGCGTGACGACCGGGAGATTGTCTTCGATCTGCACCGTAACGGCTGGTGTCAGTACGACCTGGTTCTGGAGCGCTGTATCACCCAGTCTCGCGCATTGGCCGCATTGCGCGTGTTGAACGATTGGGGTGTGCGCACCGTCAATCGCGTCGAGGTGGTGCAGACCTGCGGCGACAAGTTGGCCACCACCTCGGCTCTGATTCGGGAGGGAGTACCTGTCCCTCAAGTGAAAGTTGCCTTCACCTCAGAGTCGGCTATGGAGGCCATCGAAACCATGGGCTATCCGGTTGTTCTCAAGCCGGCGGTCGGCTCCTGGGGCCGTCTGTTGAGCAAGATCAACGATCGCCAGGCGGCCGAGACAATTCTGGAGCACAAGCAGACGTTAGGTGGTTACCAGCATCACATCTATTACGTGCAGGAATACGTGGACAAGCCGGCTCGCGACATCCGGTCTTTCGTCGTAGGCGATGAGACCATCTGTGCCATTTATCGCTATTCGGATCACTGGATCACCAACACCGCCCGAGGCGGGCGTGCCGCCAATTGCCCGGTGACGCCCCAGCTTGACGAACTATCGCTGGCAGCGGCGCGGGCCGTCGGTGGAGGTGTGGTGGCCGTGGACCTGCTGGAGACCTCTGACGGCCGCATATTGGTCAATGAAGTCAACCACACCATGGAATTTCGCAACAGCATTGATACTACCGGGGTGGACATCCCAGGAAAGATTGTGGATTACGTGTTGATGATGGCCTACAGCCATTAAGGGTCCATAAAAGAATAAGTTCCTGCACTTCCACCGATTTTGCCAAAGAAATCCACCTCAAATGCGGGAAGTTGTTTATTTACGGACCCTAACCGCCAGCGGCTAAGCCAGGCCGGAGGATACTATGTCAACTGCGGACAGACTGAGTGTGAATATTGTCGGGGGTAGTGGCTACGTAGGTGGCGAATTGCTACGGTTGCTACTTTTTCATCCTAACGTAGTGGTCAAACAGGTTACCTCGGCCAGCCAGGCAGGACGCTACGTCCACACAATCCACCCTAACCTGAGAGGGATTACCTCGACGCAGTTCGTTCATCCCGGCGCGTTGGAGCCGGCTGATGTGTTCATCCTGGCCATGCCCCATGGTCAGGCAGCACATAACATCCAGCACTACGCCAATATGGCCCAATGGGTGATAGATTGTTCGGCCGACTTTCGCCTGCGCGATCCGGCGCAATATGCGCGCTGGTACGGCACGGATCACCCGGCTACTGAGTGGTTGGACCGTTTCGTCTATGGGCTGCCGGAGCGATACCGGGCGAGGCTGGCCGGTGCGCGCTATGCCAGCGGCGTTGGCTGCAATGCCAGCGCCACGATCCTCGCCCTGGCCCCTATGGCCGACGCCGGCCTGCTGGGCCAGGCCGTGGTCGAGGTGAAGGTCGGCTCGTCGGAGGCAGGAGCCCAACCCTCCGCCAGTTCGCATCACCCGGAGCGGAGCGGGGCCGTTCGTTCCTTCAAGCCGACCGGCCACCGCCACCAGGCGGAGGTGATCCAGGCCCTGGGCAATAACTTCGACCTCCACTTTTCAGTGACGGCGGTGGAATTAGTGCGCGGTGTGTTAGCTACCTGTCATTGCTTTCTGAACCAGCCCCTTCAGGAGAAAGATCTCTGGCAACTCTATCGGGTCGCCTATCGAGACGAGCCCTTCCTCCGACTGGTGAAGAGCCGAAGCGGAATCCATCGCTACCCAGAGCCCAAATGGCTGGCGGGGTCCAATTACTGCGATGTGGGTTTTGAGCTGGACCCAGACACCGGGCGGGTGGTGGTGATGGCCGCCCTAGACAACTTGATGAAAGGGGCAGCCGGCAGTGCGGTGCAGACGATGAACGTGATGATGGGCTGGGACGAAATCGCCGGGTTGACCTTCCCCGGCTTGCATCCGATTTGATCGGGGAGTCCCCGATGTGAACAAGGAGTAAAGAGGATATGACGCTGATCATCAAAATTGGCGGCGCCGAGGGTATCGATCACGATGCGATTGCCGACGACGTGGTGGCCTTGGTGAGCCAGGGGCAGCGCCTGGTCGTCGTCCACGGCGGGTCGGCGTTGACCAACCAGGTTGCTGCGGCGCTGGGCCACCCGCCCCAGTTCGTCACCTCTGCCAGTGGTTACACCAGCCGCCGTACCGACCGCCGCACGCTGGAAATTTTCGAGATGGTCTATTGCGGCCAGGTAAACAAGAGCCTGGTAGAACGATTGCAAGGCCGAGGCGTGAATGCCGTGGGCATGAGCGGACTCGACGGGCGACTGTGGCAGGGGCAGCGCAAGGCTGCCATCAAAATCATAGACGAACGTGGGCGGCGGCGGATATTGCGCGACGATTATACCGGGCGTGTGGAACAGGTGAACACGGGGTTGCTGACCTCTTTGCTCGACGCGGGCTACATTCCGGTGTTGACCCCACCTGCCATCTCCTACGAGGGTGAAGCGATCAACGTGGACGGCGACCGCGCGGCAGCGGCGACCGCGGTTGCGCTGAGCGCTGAAGGGTTGGTCATCCTATCCAATGTGCCCGGGTTGCTTGAATGTTTCCCCGACGAGAGCACGTTGATCCGCCACATCCCCAGCAGTCGCTTAGAGACATTTATGGCTGTGGCCGAGGGCCGGATGAAGAAGAAGGTGATGGGCGCCGGCGAAGCCCTGGCCGGCGGTGTGGCCCGCGTGATTTTCGCCGACGGGCGGGTGGCCCAGCCGGTACAGCGAGCACTGGCGGGCGAGGGGACGGTGATTGGGTAGCGAGTCAGCGAGTCAGCGAGTCAGCGAATCGGCAAATCAGCAAATCAGCGAGTCAGCGAGCCGGCGAGTCAGCGAGTCAGCGAATCGGCAAAACGGAGATGAGCCATATGCAGCCCGAAACACGTAACCCGGAACACGCAACACGCACGCGAAGCGCGCAATACGCCGTCACCGACCACATCATCTCTCTTGAGGACGCCCATACCTCCGGCGCCTACCCCAAACGCCCCATCGCGTTAGTGCGCGGACAGGGGGCGCGGGTCTGGGATGCCGAGGGGCGCGAATACATCGATTGCGTCGCCGGGCATGGCGTCGCCAGCCTGGGACATTGTCACCCGGCGGTGACGGCCGCCATTCAGGAGCAGGTGGCGACGTTCGTCACCTGTAGCGAGGTTTTTTATAACGATCAGCGGGCGGCGCTGCTGTTCGAGCTGGCCGCCCACACCCCCGGCGATCTGAATCGGGTCTTCCTTTGCAATTCCGGGGCTGAGGCGGTGGAAGGCGCTATCAAAGTTGCTCGACTCCTCACCGGTCGAAGCGGGGTGGTGGCGACGATGCGCGGCTTTCACGGGCGCACGTTGGGCGCGCTGAGCGCCACCTGGAACGAGAAATACCGGAAGCCTTTCGTCCCTTTGGTGCCTGGCTTCAACCACGTTCCCTTCAACGACCTGGAGGCGATGGCAGGGGCCATGGGCGATAATACAGCAGCAGTGCTGGTGGAAATTGTGCAGGGAGAGGGAGGCGTTCGCCCCGGCGACGCCGATTACTTCCAGGGACTACGCCATTTATGCGACGAGCGGGGCGCGCTACTCATCGTAGACGAGATACAGACCGGGCTGGGACGCACCGGCCACTGGTTCGCCTGCGAGCACGTCGGCCTGGTCCCTGACCTGATTTGTCTGGGGAAGGCCCTGGGGGGTGGTGTGCCCATGGGAGCTGTAGTCTGGCGCGAGACATTGGGCACTCTGCCCAGGGGTGTCCACGGATCCACCTTCGGCGGTAATCCGTTAGCCTGCGCCGCCAGCCGGGCTGTGCTGCGGGCCATAACCGAGGGAGACCTGCCCGCTCGCGCCGCCCGCTTGGGTGAGCAATTTATGGCCGACTTGCGCACGATCCAATCGCCCTTAGTGCGAGAGGTGCGTGGTTGGGGACTGATGGTCGGCGTCGAATTACGCCAGCGTGTTACCCCCTTCCTCCAAGCACTGATGAGGCGGGGGGTACTGGCCTTGCCGGCTGGCCCCAGTGTGCTGCGTCTGCTGCCGCCGCTGGTGATCGAGGAGGCAGAGCTGGAGAGCGTAGTGGAGGCGGTGCGCGAGGTGCTGGAGAGTGGAGATTAGAGGGTGGAGATTAGCAAATAGTGATTGCGTATTGCGTGCTGCGTACTCCGTATTGCATAAAGAGCACAAAGCACGCAGCATGCAATACGCAATACGGAGTACGCAGCACGCAATACGGAGTAACTATGGCATTAACGCCCACTGACTCGATTAATCTATTGGAAAGCCTAGTCGCCATCCCGAGCCCGTCGGGAGAGGAGAGGAAAGCTGCGGCATGGCTGGTCGATTGGATGGCTGACCACGGCTTCGACGCCCACGTGGACGCAGTTGGCAACGCTGTGGGTACGCGCGGCAACGGACCGCGCCAGGCGATGCTGCTGGGCCACATTGACACCTTTCCCGGCGAGTTGCCGGTGCGCCGGGAGGAGGACTGGCTTTACGGGCGGGGCACGGTGGATGCCAAAGGGCCGCTTTGTGCCTTTGCAGCCGTGGTTGCAGCGTTGGATATCCCCCCTGGCTGGCAGGTGACGGTCGTCGGCGCGGTCGAAGAGGAGGCAGCCACCAGTCGGGGCGCGCGGCACGTCGTCGCCTGTGGGCCCGTCCCAGACGTTTGCATCATCGGCGAGCCTAGTGGTTGGGACCGGGTCACTATGGGGTACAAGGGGCGACTGCTGGTCGAGGCACATCTGCGCGCCCCGTTTGCTCACTCGGCCGGCCAGTCCCGGCTGCCAGCCGAGCAGGCGGTAGACCTGTGGAACGTCATCGTCGCCCATTGCGTCGATTTCAACACAGGACGTCCAAAAGCCTTTGACCAACTCGATCCATCGCTGCGCCACATTGTCACCCGTGACGAAGGAGCCTATGGCACCGCTCAGATGAGTCTGGGCTTCCGCCTGCCGCCCGACCTGTCACCCCAGGAACTGGCCGATGATCTGCGCCGGGTGATTCTGGTCCACCTGAACTTTTCGGGGGGTGAGGTCGCCTTTCGCGCTGAGAAGAACACGCCGCTGGTGCGAGCTTTCTTGACTGCCATCCGGGAGCGGGACGGGCGGCCCCGCTTTGTCTTGAAGACAGGCACCTCCGACATGAACGTCGTCGGGCCGGCCTGGGGCTGCCCCATCCTCGCCTATGGACCTGGGGACTCGGCCCTGGACCATACACCGGAAGAGCACGTCAGCTTGCACGAATATTTGCAGTCTATCCAGATCCTAAAATCTGCGTTGTACATTTTAATGGGAGTAGGGAGTAGGGAGTAGGGAGTAGGAAGTAGGAAGGTTGGAAGATGTGGAAACTTGTGCAGCCTTCCATCTTTCCAGTCCTCCAACCTTCCAATCTTCCGGCCTTCCCTTCTCCAATCGTAACTACTCAGCCTGAAGGTGCCCGGCACTTCATTCAATAGAAATGCACTACGTCCAAGCCCCGTCAGACGCCAGATTGCACCCTAAAGGCCGCAAAAGTGCCGGGCACCTGAGTAGACCTCCAATCTTCCAATCCGAGGAGGCAATATGTCCCCCGACAGCCCTTTCCAGTTCAACCGGTATACCCCACGCGATTTGGAAATCATTGATACCACTCTGCGTGAGGGATCGCAGTCCTCGTTGCTGCACGATCATTACAAGTATTTCTTCAGCCAGACGGATAAAACGGAAATCGTACAGGCGCTTATTATCTATGGCGTCAAATTCATCGAGTTGTTTGCACCTATCGTCAGTCCCCAGGAACGGGACGACCTGGCGGCCATCCAATCAGTGCGCGATGAGTTGATCACGCAAAAGGGCTATACTTTTCTGCTGGCACACGTCCGCTGCCACCCGGGCGACGTGGAGTCGGCTGTTGAGGCCGGGTTCGACGGGTTGAATTTCTACATCGGGACATCGGTTCAGGCCCGCAACAACGGCCACGGCAAGAACCTGGATGAGATCGTGCGCCAGGCACGCTCCCTCATCGAGCAGGTCCGGCGGGACTATCCACACCTGATCCTACGTTTCAGTGGAGAGGATGCTTTCCGGACCCGCGAAGCGGATCTCTTTCGGGTCTACGATGAAATCGCGCCGCTGGTGCATCGCCTGGGCACGCCCGACACGGTCGGCGTAGCGATGCCCGCCGCCATCGCCCGCCGCGTCAAGGCCTTGCGCCAGCGCTATCCACGTACGGATATGGAAGGTCACTTCCACGATGACCGGGGTTTTGCCCTGACCAATGCTCTGGAGGCAGTCAGAAGTGGGATGCGCTACCTGCAAACTACCCTGTTAGGTATTGGAGAGCGATCTGGCATTACCTCGATGACCGCGCTCCTCTTCAACCTGTTCATTGACCGGGAGTATGACAGGCTGGAAGGCTATCATCTGCGCGGATCGTATCCCATCAACGTGCTGTTGGCTTCCAAACTGAACAAGTTGGTGCAATCGAAGGAGCCGGTCAGCCTGACCAACCGCACCCACATGGCCGGCGTCCACCAGAAAGCGGTCCTTAAGGACGCCGCTACCTATGAGGCGCATCCTCTGGACCAGTTCGGGGTCACCGAGTCAGAGATTCTGCTGGGGCCGCTCAGCGGCTGGAACGCGGTTTACTACTTTCTCAAAGAGATCAAGTACTTTCAGGTGGACGAAGCGACGGCCAGGGAGATCGCCAGGGTTTTCAAAGCGCGGGTTTACGACATCAAACCTGACGAGTCGCCGGCCGAAATCTTGGTGAATCTTGCGGAGAGGGAGTTCAAATTGAACCGTCTCGACATCCCTGAGCCCTACCGAGCGGCCGTGGTGCAACGCCTCGACGCCAGACCGGAGATCATGCGACGGGAGATTAGAGCTGGTGGGACACACGTTTGCTGAAAAGGTTCTGGCGCGCAACGCCGGGTTGCCATCAGTGCGTACCGGGCAGGTAATAGACGTTTTTCCTGATCTGGTGTTGAGCCACGACAACACGGCTGCCATCGCGCGTATCTTCCGCGAAATTGGGGTAGAACGAGTGAAGTATCCGGAGCGGCTGGCGGTGGCCCTCGATCACGCCGCCCCCGCACCCACCACCCAACACGCTCAGAATCACGCCGAAATCCGCCGCTTCGTGGCCGAGCAAGGCATCCGACACTTCTTTGAGGTGGGGCGGGGTATCTGTCACCAGGTGCTGTGTGAGGAAGGGTTGGTGCACCCGGGAGACATCGTGCTGGGCGCCGACAGTCACAGCACACATTACGGTGCCCTGGGTGCCTTCGGCGCTGGGGTGGGCCGCAGCGAAGTGGCGGCTCTATGGGCCACGGGCCGCATCTGGCTGCGCGTGCCGGAGAGTATCAAGATCACCGTCACTGGCCATTTTGGGGAGTGGGTGTCGGCCAAAGATCTAGCGTTGTACATTATCGGAACGTTGGGAGCTGACGCCGGGATATACGCTTCAGTCGAGTTCCACGGTCCGGCTATCTCCACCCTCTCCATGGAGAGCCGTTTCGTCTTACCCAACATGATGGCCGAGATGGGCGTCAAAAACGCCTGGATCGCCCCGGACGAAGTGACATTGGATTGGCTGAAAGCGAAAACTTCAAATCGCAAATCTCCAATCTCCATTCACAACCCCGACCCAGACGCGCGTTACGCCGCTGAGTACACCTTCGACGCTTCGACTATCGAGCCGCAAATCGCCTGTCCCCACGCAGTAGACAACGTGGTCCCCCTATCGGGGGTGGCGGGGACGCGGGTGCATCAGGCCTTCCTGGGTACCTGCACCAACGGCCGGCTGGAGGACATTGCCGAGGCAGTCCAGGTAT
>CAYTNQ010000142.1:0-11498 GCA_964439175.1 uncultured Anaerolineales bacterium
GAGCAACTTGGAGCCCACATTGGGCATTTGCTGATCAATCTGTTCAAGAGGAGAGCCAAGGGAGGAAAGAACCATGAAGAAAGGACAGCTTCTATCAATTCTGCTCGTGACGGTGCTGGTTCTGCTTGCTGCTTGCGCGCCGGCAGCGCCCCCAGCAGCGACGGAGGCACCACAGGCAGCGGCGACGGAGGCAGCAAAGGGGCCCATCAAGATCGGTTTCCTGTCGCCTACCAGTAGTACCGCTGCGGAGAGCGCCAAGGACATGACAAACGGCTTCCAGATGTTTTGGGACGAGCATGGCTTGGAGATCTCGGGCCGGCCGGTCGAGATCTACACCGAGGATGACGCGGGTGATCCTGATGTGGCGCTGTCGAAGGCGCGACTGCTCGTCGAGCAGCGCCAGGTCCACATGCTCGTCGGCCTGCTCTTTGCCAATACCGGCTTGTCGGTGGCCGAATATGTCAAGGATACCGGCACTCCAACCTTCTACCCGGTCATCTCAGCCGACGATATTACGCAGCGTGACAAGATACCGAACGTAATCCGCATCGCCGGCTGGACCAGCAGCCAGGTTCACCACCCCTTCGGCGAGTGGGTGTACGACAACACCGAGTGCCGAAGCGTATATACCATCGGCAGCGATTATGCCTTTGGGCATGAAGTCGTTGGCGGCTTCGTCAACACCTTCACCGACAAGGGGGGCACAGTAGTGGGCCAGATCTGGAATCCAGTGGGTGAGGCCGACTTTAGCTCGTACCTGGCCACTATCCAGTCCGCGGAGCCCGACTGCGTGTTCTCACTAGAGGTGGGCGCGGCGGCTGTCCGCATGCTTCAATCCTGGTACGAGTTCGGCCTGAAGGACAAAATCCCATTCTACGCTGGCGAGGTGCAGGCTGACCAATCGATCATCCGCGGCGTCGTGCCACGAGAGGCGGCCGTAGGCATCATCTCGGCTGGCCACTTTGCCGAGGGCCGCGACTCGCCTGCGACCAAGGACTTCGTCGACAAATTCTACGCGAAGTACGACAAGCTGCCCGGTTACTATGCCCCGGCTACCTATGTCGCTGCGCAGTCGATCGCCAAGGCGCTCGAGAGCATCGACGGAAACGTCGAGGACACCGAAGCCTTCCTCCAAGCTGTCCGGAGCACCGAGTTGGACGACTCGGCCTTTGGACCTGAGAAACTGGACCAGTACGACAACCCCATCGAGAACGTCTACATCCGTGAAACGGTTCTGCGCGACGACGGCGAGGTTTGGAACGTCGTCAAGGAGACGATCCCAAGCGTAAGCCAATTCTGGCACTACGATCCAGCGGCGTACCTGAAGCAGCCGGTCTACTCCCGCGACTACCAGGGTATTGACTGGCCCTAAACTGTAGTCGGATTGGCATGGGGCTTGGGGCGGCTGCAGGCAGCCGCCTTGAGCCCCACCTCGACTAGACAGTTCGTGGAGAGGAGGGGCTATGGCAACAAGTGCTTGTGCGTTGGAGTTGCAGAGCGTCACCAGGGACTTTGGAGCCCTGCGGGCCGTCGACCACGTGACGATGATGGTTGCTCCGGGCGAGCGGCGTGCCGTCATCGGGCCAAATGGTGCAGGCAAAACCACTTTATTCAACCTGGTCACGGGTGAGCTGCCTTTGACCAACGGCAAAGTGGTTCTATTGGGTCGAGACATATCGAGGATGCCGGCCCACAAACGGGTGGCCCTCGGGCTGGGCCGGACCTTTCAGATCACCAACGTGTTCCCTGGTCTGACCGTGGAAGAAAATGTATTCCTGGCGGCTCAGGGACTTAAGAAGATCAAGCTCAATTTCATCCGAGCTATGCCGCGCCGGGGGGAGATCCGGGACCGGGCAGCGAAGGCCCTGGATGACGCAGGGCTGTTGGAGAAGCGAGGTGCTGTGACCAAAGAGTTGTCCCACGGAGAGCAACGCCAGTTGGAGATCGCCCTGGCACTCGCTCTCCGGCCGAAGTTGCTGATGCTGGACGAGCCAGCAGCAGGGCTTTCCACGGCGGAGCGGGCCACTATGGCCGATCTGGTCCGCAGCCTGCCGCGTGACCTGACCATCCTCCTCATCGAGCATGACATGGACCTGGCCCTGGGCCTCGCCGACCAAGTAACCTGTCTACACTATGGCAAGGTTATCGCGGACGACGCTCCTGACGGCATCGCTGCGAACCGGGAAGTGCAAGATTGTTATTTAGGAGTGAGCAAGTATGCTTGAGGTTCGCGATTTACACAGTTACTACGGTAACGCACACATCTTGCAGGGAGTAAACCTGAACGTCCCTCAAGGCACTCTGGGTGCTCTGTTGGGCCGCAACGGCATGGGCAAGACGACGCTGATCCGCTCTATCATGGGTATGAGACCTCCCAGGATTGGGCAGGGGGAGATCCTGTACCATGGTGAGGGCCTGGTAGGAAAAACCTCTTTCCAGATCGCTGCGCTGGGGCTGGGCCTCTGCCCCCAGGGGCGGCGCGTCTTTGCCAGTTTGTCGGTGATGGAAAACCTGACCGTTTGCGCCCGGCCTGTCCCTGCAGACCACAGCACAGATATGACGTGGGATCTGGCTCGGATATTTGAGATGTTCCCGCGTCTCGGGGAACGGAAGAGGCATCGCGGTAACCAGCTCAGCGGTGGCGAGCGCCAGATGCTGGCTATTGCCAGGGCACTGATGACGAACCCTGCTTTATTGTTAATGGACGAGCCTTCAGAAGGATTGGCGCCAATCATCGTACAGCAATTGGGGGATGATCTCATGAGGATCAAGGCGGCAGGCCTGTCTGTTTTTCTGGTGGAACAGAACCTGGGCCTCGCGTTGGAGGTCGCGGATGATATATATATCCTTGACCGTGGGAAGGTCGTCTTCCATGGGACACCAGAAGAGCTCGCCGGCGATCAGGAACTCCAGGAGGTCTACCTGGGGGTCCGGCCTTGCTGAGCCATGGTGAGCGCCATGCGCGACGTGAGGCCCCAGCGAGATTGGCCAGTTTGATTAAACACTCAAAAGCACTTGTCCAGAAATGACTTAGTACTTTTGCAATCAGTTTACGCCTGATTTGCCTACTAAAATGCAAAGTTATACCCAACGCACGGGTATTATATTATTGGACAAGTACAAGGAGCAGTTACGTATGCGTGCAATGGCAGTCGTTGACTACTCAGCGCCTTTGAGGCTTCTGGATCTACCGCAGCCTGAGCTACAGCCTGGCTATGTATTGGTCCGTGTGCTGGCCTGCGGCGTGTGTTATACGGACGTCAAGACTTCCCGTGGCCGGATGACATGGTCGTCGGAGGTGGAACTTCCCCATGTTCCCGGTCATGAAGTCTCGGCCGTTGTCGTCGAGGCTGGCCCTGACACCGGGTTTGCGCCCGGTGAGCGGGTACTCGTGTATAATTATTGGACTTGCGGGCGCTGTCCTTCCTGTCTCGTCGGCCGGGAGACGCTGTGCGAGTCATTGGAAGGCTGGGTAGGCTTTACCACTCCGGGTGGCTTCCAGGAGTTCCTCTCTGTTCGCGCAGACCGGCTCATCCGCGTACCCGACGGTATCAAGGCGGAAGAGGCCTGCGCGGCCTCTTGTGCCTTCGGCACAGGTTACCGTGCCGTAGCCACGCGCGGGCGTGTTCAACCCGGCGAGGTGGTGGTGATCATGGGGGCCGGCGGTGTAGGACTCCACACCATGCAGATCGCCCGAGAGTCTGGCGCTCACGTCCTGGCGGTGGACATTGACAGGCGGAAGCTAGAAGTAGCTACTCAACTGGGCGCTGATGGGGTTGCCCTGGCGGGCGAGGAAGCCGAAGCACTCGTTCGGGACTATACCTCTGGTCGTGGTGCCGACGTGGTCATCGATATCGTGGGCCATGGGGAGACGCTGGAACAGGCGGCAAAGATGCTCCGGCGGGCTGGGCGGGTTGTCGGCGTCGGCTATGTTCCAGCAGGCTTCTCCCGTTTTCCAACAGACGTCTTTGTCCTTCAGGAAAAAGAGTTCATTGGCACCCGGTATGCCCATCGCTATGAGATCGAACGGGTTCTGTCTATGATGGCTGAGGGACGGATTAAGCCGATCATCAATGCCATACGGCCCCTGGAAGAGGCAGAAGAGGCCCTGCAAAGCCTGGAGCGCGGTGAAGTCGTGGGTCGGACGGTGCTGCGGGTAAGTGAGGCGCTCTAGAAGCCAGGTTTTTTCGAAAAACCCGGTTTCTCTGAGCTGGAGGTGCACAGCTATGGACGTAGATCTGGTTGTTCGAGGGGCTACTATCGTCTCGCCTACGGGGCGGGTCGAGGCAGACCTCCTGGTGTCCGCGGGAAAAGTGGCTGGCCTGGTATCGCCTGGGACCGGGAGCGGTGCGGAGGTTATTGATGCCACAGGGTTGTTGCTGATGCCCGGTGGTGTGGATGCCCATGTCCATATGCAGGATCCTGGCCTGACTGAGCGCGAGGACTTTATCACGGGGACCAGTGCGGCCGCCGTCGGAGGGGTGACTACCATTGTAGAGCACAATCGCAGCTTGCCCTTTGTCGTGACCGCTGACCTGATGCGTGAAAAAGCCGCCTATCTGTCGGACCGGGCCCTCATTGACTTTGCCCAGCTCGGTGGTGCTCACCCGGATAACATCGACCAACTACGCGCCATGTGGGAGGCCGGCTCCGTGGCCTTCAAGGTCTTCACTTGCAATCTCCACGGCGCGCCGGCGATCCTGCCGCACAAAATGCTGGAGGTCTTTCGCGAGGTGAGTTCGTTCGATGGGGTGTGTCTTGTCCATGCAGAGGACGAAACGATCACTCGCGCCAACGAGGAGCGGCTCAAAGCCGCCGGGCGGAAGGACTTTCGCGTGGTCCCCGAGTGGCGAACTCGTGAGGCGGAACAGGTGGCGGTCAATACGACGGCTTTGTTGGCCCGCATCACCGGGTGTCGGGTGGTCATTGCCCACGCCAGTCATCCCGAAATCTGCGAACTGGTAAACCGGGAGCGCATCCGGGGTGCAAAGATATGGGTCGAGAGCTGTCCCCAATATTTCTACCTGACAGAGGACGAGATCGATACCTGGGGGCCATTTCACAAGTTCACCCCGCCGGCCAGGGATTGGGCCTCGACTGAGGAGATGTGGAAGCGACTGGAGGCGGGAGAGGTTGACATGATCTCCGCCGATCACGCCCCCGCCACCAAGGCAGATAAGTCGAGAGGCTTACAAGATATCTGGGATTGTTCCTACGGGCTGCCAGGCGCCGAGACGGTTCTGCCAATGATGCTAACCGGCGTTAACCAGGGCAAGGTCAGCCTGGAACGGTTGGTTGCTGCCCGGTCTCAGGTGCCAGCACAAGTCTATGGCTTGTGGCCGCGCAAGGGACACCTCGGCGTAGGTGCTGATGCCGACTTTGTTCTGGTAGATATGGAAGCCGAACGAACCTTGCGCGACGAGGACGTAGTGTCGAAAGTGGGTTGGACTCCCTTCAAGGGCCGAAAGGTCAAGGGGCTGCCGCTGATGACCTTTGTGCGCGGGCACCTGGTCGCCAAGGATGGCAAGCCGGTCGCTGTTCCGGGCTGGGGCGAGTTCTTGCGTGGACCGGGTGCTGCCTCGTAGCCTCCATTGCGTTGTCCTAATCCGATAACAACCTGATCCCTCCCAGGTGGTGGAACGCTGATACTCCCCGTGAGGATATGTACAATGAAGCAGGTAATCTATCCTGTTCGCCTACCTTTTGTGCTGCCAATCAACGAGCAGAGATGTGTAGAACGATTCGTCTACGCCTATCTGGTGCTGGGCGAGCGAGTCTGTCTGGTGGATACCGGTGCAGCAGGTAACCAGCAGGGAGTCGTGGATAGGCTGACCGCCCTGGGCAAGACTCCTTCCGACATCGACTGGATCGTCAATACCCACGAGCACCCCGATCACATCGGGGGAAATATATTCTTCCGGGAAATCGCCCGGCCCAGATTTGCGTGCCATGCCGAGGCGGTTCGGTGGATCGAGAACCTGGATCTGCAGTACGCGGAGCGGCCGATCTACTCATTCTTCAGCATTACGGGCAAGGAGACGGTTTGTATCACGGACAGGCTGCAGGATGGAGACGTAATTGACCTAGGAGCCGGTGTGACCCTGCAGGTGATATTTACTCCCGGCCATTCACCTGGGTCCATCGCGCTATTCTGCCCTAAAGAGGGCACATTGATCACCGCCGATACGATTCCCCCGACCGGTGGCCTTCCTCTGTATGTGGACGTGGGCCAACTCCGGGCGTCCTTGAGACGGCTCGCCTTGCTCCCCGGCGTGACGAGGATGTACACGTCCCATTCAGACAAGCCATATGAGGGCGATGAGGTGGGTGCAGCCCTCCAGGCTGGGCTGGACTACCTGGAGCGGATGGACAAGATCGTTGCCGAGGCCATGCGTGATCTGCCAGCCGGCGCGGCACCTGAGCAGATCGCACACAAAGCCCTTGTGCGGCTGGGCTTGGAACCGCCGCCGGTGCTTCCCATTGTCGTCACCAGCATCATGGCTCATGTACCTTGACCTGTTCAGGTGCGATTGCGCCCTTGTTCGTGTGAGCAGGCCGCGAACCCCTCGCTGCACATCCTTCAGGAGGCAAGTCTATGACTGGCTACACTAATCCCAAAGCCGAGTACGTGCCCATTATTGATCGCAAGCCCCTGCGCTTGCCTGGAGGCGCCCGTTTGGCCGTCTGGGTCGTCGTAAATGTGGAGGTGTGGGACTTCCAGGCTCCGCTGCCACGGACTCTACTCCCCTATCCCCAGGGTGTGCCGGTGGTACCGGACGTGGCCAACTATGGCTGGTTCGACTATGGTCTGAGGGTGGGGATCTGGCGGATCAAGGACGTTCTGGATTCCCGTGGGATCCGGGCGACGATGAGCCTGAATGGCGTGTTGTGTGAAGCCTATCCTCGCGTTGTCGACGAGTGCCTGAAAAGCGATTGGGAATTTATGGGCCATAACTACATCCAGCGCGTGATGAGCAAAGAACCGGATGAACGGGCAGCCATTCGCCGCACGAGGGAACTTCTCCAGCAAGCTTCAGGAAAGCCCATGCGGGGCTGGATGGGCCCGGGGCTCTCGGAGACCGAGGACACACTAGACATCCTGGCCGAGGAGGGGGTTGAATATGTAGCCGACTGGGTGAACGACGATCTGCCCTACCGGCTGAAAACTGAGACTGGAGCACTTTATGCGCTGCCCTACAGCCTGGAGATCAACGATATCGTCCTTCACCTGGTGTACCAGCGCCCATCCACGGAGCTATTTGAGCGGACTCGCGATCAGTTTGATACGCTGTACCAGGAAAGCGCCGATGGGGCACGCGTGATGTGCGTGGCAGTCCATCCGTATGTCACCGGGGCTTCACACCGGATCAAGTATTTCAACCAGATCTTTGACTATATGCAGCAACATGAAGGTGTGGCCTTTATGACGGGGGAGGAGATCCTGGACTGGTACCTGCATACGGGTGGCGAATGATCGGCATCAATATACGAAAATCTTGGGTCAGGTGTATATAATGACTGTTGATCTATGTTACCTCAGTGCCCGAGAGCTGGGTACCAGGCTAAGAACGCGAGAAGTCTCGGCAGTGGAGGCGGTACAGGCATTGCTGAGCCGCATCGAGAGCCTGGAACCCCAGATCAATGCTTACATCACGGTGGCGGCCGAGGAGACATTGGAAACAGCCCGTCGCTGTGACGCTGAGTTCGCTAGCGGGCAGGATCGAGGCCCACTCCACGGTATCCCGGTAGCTGTGAAGGACCTCTATGACACCGCCGGGATTCGGACGACCTCGGGATCCAAGATCCTGGCTGACCGCGTGCCGGAGCAGGATGCTACCAGCGTTGCCAGATTACGGGCAGCAGGTGCGGTGATCATCGGCAAGACCAACCTGAACGAGTTTGCCTGTGGTGTGACGACCACGAATTCTCACTACGGCGACACCTACAATCCGTGGGACTTGGCGCGCACCCCTGGTGGTTCGAGCGGTGGCTCGGCTGCTGCGGTGGCGGCTGGCCTCTGCACCGTCGCCACCGGAACGGACACAGGAGGATCGATCCGCATACCAGCAGCGTTCTGTGGAATCGTCGGATTGAAACCGACCCACGGGCGCATCAGTTGCTATGGGATTATGCCTTTGTCATGGGAGCAGGATCACCCTGGTCCGATGACGCGCACCGTCTTTGATGCCGCCATCATGTTGGAGGCGATGGCCGGGTGGGACGGGGCGGATCCAGTTACCGTTCGGCAGCCAGTCCCGAAGTATGCATCGGAACTCGACGGTAATATCAAAGGATGGCAGATTGGTATCGACCGGGAGCGTGTCCTGGATGGGATCAGCACCGAGGTCCGCCGGGCTTTTGAGGCGGCACTTGATGTTCTGGCCAATCTCGGGGCCGAGATAGTCGACATCCATTTACCGGACCTTGAGGAGGGACTCCGCGCAGGGTTGACAATCTGGGGCGCCGAGTCTGCGGCGGTTCACGCCGAGTGGTTGCATATGCGGCCCGATGATTATGATCCCGTGGTTCGACCCCGTCTTGAGAACGGGCTTGCTGTCACTGGCGTAGAGTACGCCCGGGCCCAGCGCATACGCCGGCAGATGAGCCGCGACCTCCAGCTCCTGTTCGACCAAATCAAGCTGATCGCCACACCCACCTGCGCCCTTGCAGCACCCCCGCATGGTGCAAAGACTGTAGTGGTTGACAGGCAGGAAATTGATGTCCTGACAGGAGCCACCCGCTTCAGTCGCGTGTTTAACCTGACCGGATCGCCGACTATTACCGTCCCATGTGGCTTTACCAGTGACGGCCTGCCGATTGGTCTGCAATTGGTGGGGGCAATGTTTGACGAGGCCACGGTACTGAAGGCTGCATATGCCTACGAACAGTCTACGGAATGGCACCTGCGCCGGCCTCCCTTCTCTTGATGGGAGCTGGAATTTTGCAGGTTTCAAAAGAGACCAAGGGAGGGTGGAAAAATGAGCGAACACGAACAATTTCCGAAATGCGAGGGGATGGAGTATCACTTTGCCAAAGATGGTCGTCTTGTGGCGATGGTTGTGCGCTCCAACTTTGAGAGCTATGGGTTGTATCCACCGTTCCTCGACACAGAGGAGGAACGGGCCTTTGTGCAGACGGCTTACGACATTAACCTGGAGCGTGAACGGGACACCAAGGCACACGTCACTCCGGAAGACTTTCCCCTGCAGATCACACTGCTGAACCGGGACCCCGGCTCGGTCGTCAAGCCCCATTACCATGAAGTGTTCGAGCCGCCAAAGGGCAAGTATCGCCACCAGATCATGCTCACTCTGCGCGGGCGGGTTCGGATCGGGGTCTATACGGTGGACAACGAGCACCTGACTGACGTGTTCCTCGAGCCAGGCGACATGATCTTGATGGCCGAAGGGCATCAGATTGAGTTTTTGGAACCCAATACCAAGGTGATTGAGATCAAGCAAGGCCCTATACCCGCAGCAATTGCGGACGAGATGGTCGTACTTGGGAACTGACGGGACTCGCGAAGGTGTGGGGCAGGCCAAGGCAGGCTGGCCCGCAGGTCCCCTCTCCCCTATGCAGGGGACCGTGGGTGGGGAAAAGCCTGCCCCACACCTTCGCAAGGGTTATCTGGCCTGAGTAGTAACCCTCGGTGTTGAAACAGGCAAGACAAGGAGAATGAAGATGAGCATTGGAGCAAGTGCGCCGGCGCGGGAGGAAGCGCTGGCGCGCAGGGCCAGGATAGAAGAAGCCGGGCGGAAAGCTTTGGAATTCAAGAAACGAGGTTTCCACTGCAGCGAGTCTGTCTTCTTGGCGATCAATGATACACTCAAGATCACAGACCCAAGCATGGTGAAGGCGATCACGGGCTTTCATGGCGGCGGCGGAACCCACCGGCTGAAGCCCGATATCGAACTGACGTCGCTGCTGGCCGATATTGCCGCTGGTGCATATCAAGCTGACCCTGACGACAGGCCGCTGGAGCAAGTGCAACACCTTTGTGGTGCCCTGGCCGCAGGGATTATGTCCATGGGCCTTCTCTTTGGGCGGAGTTCGCCCCAGGACGACCTTACTTGCGTGGATGAGCTCTGCTATGAGCTCCATCGCAGGTTCAAGGAGGAACTGGGTCACAATGAGTGCTTCTTCCTCCGCGAAATCTGGGTGCCACGCAGCGAGGATGAGTCTTGTGCGCCTATCTATCGCAGGGGGGCCCAAATTGCCGTCGACATCATCCTGAGTGCCCATGAGCTTGTACCGGAGTGCCCTTGTGTGAGCATCGACGGAGACAAGTAAGAGCGACCGGAGGAGGAAAGAGTGGGAGACGTGTATCCAAAGATTCGCGTTGCAGTAGTCCAGGCTGCTCCGGCCTTCCTCAATCGGGAAGCGTCGGCGGAAAAAGCAATAGCCTTTATTGAGGAGGCAGGTCAGCGGGCTGTTGACCTGCTGGCGTTCCCCGAGGGGTTTATCCCCGCCCACCCGGTTTGGTACCACTTCCACCCCGCCACGGGCAAGGAGAGCCTGACTATGGCGACAGAGCTCTTCAAGAACTCGGTGGAGGTTCCGGGGCCAATCGTGGACGCGCTATGCGTGGCAGCACGGCAGGCTGGGGTCAACGTGGTAATAGGTGTCTGCGAGAAGCAACCGGCGACTACTGGTACCATGTACAACTCACAGCTCTTCATCGGCCGGGACGGTCAACTGCTGGGCAAGCACCAGAAGCTGACGCCGACAGTAGGAGAACGCCTGGTTCACGCTGGAGGGTACGGTGACACCCTGCGGGCCTTCCAGACTGACGTGGGACGCGTGAGTGGCTTGATCTGCGGGGAGAACTCGAACCCGCTCGCTATCTTTGCCCTGGCTGCACAGGGAGCCCAGATCCATGTGGCAAGCTGGCCTAGCCACTTCTCCCGTAATGAGCATTGCATGGTAGACGCTGTGACCTTCGCCACGCGTTCCCTTTCCTATAAGTGCAGTTGCTTCGTTCTGAATGCGTGTGCTACCATCTCGGACGAGATGCGCGAACGGCTGCCTTATACGGAGGAAGATCGGGCGTTCCTCGACAATGCTGAAAACGGCGGGGGTTCCAGCATTATCGGGGCTAACTCGATGGTTTTGGCGGGTCCCATGAGTGGTGCAGAAGAGGGGCTGCTGGTCGCGGACATCGATTTGGAGGACTGCATTAGGGCGAAACTGGTACACGATTACTCGGGTCACTACAATCGCCCTGATGTCTTTACGCTCACGGTTAACACCGCCGTGCCGGTCTATCTACAGACGAGCCAGGGTCTCGGGTCTCCGGGCCAGGCAGTTGAGCAGCGGAAGTCGGGGACAGCTTGGGCCGAGACGCCCGCCGAAGGTCCGCCACCGGCGGGGGATGAGGCCGTCGATCTGTGACCAGTGTGCGTGGCTCGTATCTTCTCAAAAAGTAGGGGCAAACCCTTCCCCGGAGGGGACCTCCTATGTGGCCGCTTTTGTCAAGCTCCTTGTAAGAGACGCACAGG